>NZ_JBSVXG010000119.1:0-18399 GCF_054070595.1 Pseudomonas sp. SDO55104_S430
GCGGTGTGTCCGTCAACATTTTCATCTGCTGGTGGACCGCAATCGCGGGCAAGCCCGCTCCCACAGGTTTGGTGCCCACAGGTGGACTTTCGTCGCCTGAGGGCTAGGTGTGCAGCCCCACAACTAAACTTAATTCACCCAGGACAAGCTTCCCGTCCTGTTCATTCCCACGACCACCGCCCACGACGAACATCGCCGCTGGACCGTGATCCTGCAACAGGAGCACATGTGATGGACGAGGCCAGACTCAATGACTTCATGGGCAAACTGGTCAATGACATGGGCGGCGCGGCGATGCTGGCCAATGTCATCCTCGGCGAGGAGCTCGGCCTGTATCGGGCCATGGCCGACAGCCAGCTGACCACCCCAGAATCGCTTGCCGGCAAGACCGGCTGCAACCCAAGGCTGGTGCGCGAATGGCTCAGCGCCCATGCCGCCTCCGGCTACATGGAGCACAGTGAAGGCCAGTTCCGCCTGCCCGAAGAACAGGCCCTGGCGCTGGCGATCGAGGATTCGCCGGTGTACATCGCCGGGGGAATCGGCGTGGTGGCGTCGTTTTTCCACGACAAGGACAAACTGGTCAAAGCCATGCGCGGCGACGGCGGCCTGCCCTGGGGCGATCACCATCCGTGCATGTTCAGCGGCACCGAACGCTTCTTCCGCCCCGGCTACAAGGCGCACCTGATCAGCGAATGGCTGCCGGCCCTCGACGGCGTGGTGGCCAGGCTTACGGCCGGGGCTAAAGTCGCGGACATCGGCTGCGGGCACGGCGCCTCGACGGTGATCATGGCCCAGGCATTTCCCAGGTCGACGTTCGTTGGTTTCGACTATCACGCGCCCTCGGTTTCCGTCGCCACCCAGCGCGCGGAGGAAGGCGGCGTCTCCGACCGGGCGAGCTTTTTCAGCGGCACGGCGAAGGACTATCCCGGCGAGGACTACGACCTGATCTGCTATTTCGATTGCCTGCACGACATGGGCGATCCGGTGGGCGCGGCGAAACATGCCTATGAGTCGTTGAAGGCGGACGGCACGGTGTTGCTGGTGGAGCCCTTCGCCAACGATGCCCTGGATGACAACATCACTCCGGTGGGAAGGCTGTTTTATGCGGCGTCGACCTTTATCTGCACGCCGAACTCGTTGTCCCAGGAAGTCGGGCTCGGGCTGGGTGCGCAGGCGGGTGAGGCGCGGTTGCGCAAGGTGTTTACCGAGGCCGGGTTCTCCAGTTTCCGCCGGGCGACGCAGACGCCGTTCAACCTGATCCTGGAGGCCCGCAAATAACATCCCACTGTAGGAGCGAGCACGCTCGCGATGGACGCCAACGATAACGCTGGCGTCCTGACACCCCGCGGTGTCTGATCCTCCATCGCGAGCATGCTCGCTCCTACAGGGTGCGGCGTGGCGGTGCTAATCTGCGTGTACTCAAGGAGTGCTGAACATGCTCGACCACCACATCCACGACCAGCTCGACCGCCTTCTGCAACTCATGACCGATGAGCCGTTCGTGGTCCTGACCGGGGCCGGGATCAGCACGCCGTCGGGCATTCCGGATTACCGCGACAACCAGGGCGTACGGCGTGGTCGGCAGCCGATGATGTATCAGGAATTCCTCTCCGCCCCCGAATCCCGCCGCCGCTACTGGGCGCGGGCGATGCTCGGCTGGCCGCGGGTGCGTCAGGCCCGGCCGAACGTGGCCCATGACACCCTTGCCCGTCTGCAGAGCAGCCGCCGGATCAGCGCCCTGATCACCCAGAACGTCGACACCCTGCACGACCAGGCCGGCAGCCACGACGTGATCGAACTCCACGGCAGCCTGCACCGGGTGCTGTGCCTGGACTGCGGCCAACGCAGCGAACGCGATTCGATCCAGCAATTGATGGAGGCGCAGAACCCGTACCTCGCCGGCGTCGACGCGGTACAGGCGCCGGACGGCGATACGCTGCTCGATGCCGCCTTCGAAGCACGCTTCCAGGTCCCCCACTGCCCGCACTGTTCGGGCCAGCGGATGAAACCTGACGTGGTGTTTTTCGGCGAGAACGTGGCGCAGGTCACTGCCGCCAAGGCGATGGCAGCCGTGGAAAAGGCGGCGGGTTTGCTGGTGGTGGGATCGTCGCTGATGGCCTATTCGGCGTTTCGCCTGTGCCGCGCGGTGGCGGATCAGGGCAAGCCGTTGCTGGCGATCAACCTGGGCAAGACCCGGGCGGATGACATTCTGGATCTGAAAATCGAAGGCTCGTGCGAGCAGCTTTTGCCGCTATTGGCCGAACGCCTCAACCCCTGCCCCCCCAATCCCCTGTAGGAGCGAGGCTTGCCCGCGAAGAGGCCCATGAATCCGGCAACGATGTCGACAGTTATGCCGCCTTCGCGAGCAAGCTTCGCTCCTACAAGGAAATCGAGTGCCGTGCGAGCAGAAGTTCACTGTAGGAGCGAGCTTGCTCGCGATGGAGGACCAGACACTGCGGGGCGTCAGGCTGCCAGCGTTATCGTTGACGACCATCGCGAGCAGGCTCGCTCCTACAGGAGAGAAGGGTTGTCAAGGGTGGGAGAGTTGTTCTGCGAGGTTTTCCTCTTTGAGCACATCGAACAGCGCCTGCGCCGCTGCCGACAGCTCTCCCCCAGGCAAGGTGAGCACACCCAAGGCCCGCTCCACCACCGGGTCGCGCAGAGTGATGCAGCGCGCACCGAGCTCGCGCATCTGCCCGGCGCACAAGGCGGGTACGGCACTCACACCCAGCCCGCTGGCGACCATGCGCCCGACCGTCGCCAGTTGATGGCTTTCGAACTCCACCGGCAGCTTCATGCCCCGGGCCTGCAAATGTTCCTCGAGCATCACCCGCACCGTCGACGGTCGTTGCAGGGTGATGAACGGTTCCTTGAGCAAAGTCTGCCAGTCGATGTCCGGCAGATCGGCCAGTGCCGAGTCCCGAGGTACCACCGCCACGAACCGGTCGATATAAAGAGGCGTGAATTGCAGCGAAGAACTCATGGTCGGCTCGAACGCCACGCCCAATTCCACCTGGCGATCGCGGACCATTTCCAGCACCTGCTCGTTGATCACGTCGTTGACCGTGACGTTGACGTTCGGATAGCGCGCGCGGAAGGTCTTGAGCATCGGCGGCAGCAGGTTGCCGGCGAACGACGGCATCGCCGCCAGGGTCACGCGGCCGCGCTGCAGGGTGAAACGCTGGCGCAATTCGTCCTCGGCATTGTCCCAGTCGGCAATCAGGCGGCGCGCCAGCGGCACCAGCGCTTCGCCCTCGGCGGTCAGCGTCACGTTACGCGTGTTGCGGGTGAACAAGCGCCCGCCCAGGCCCTCCTCCAGCGCCTTGATGGTCAGGCTCAGGGCCGATTGCGACAGGTGCAGGCGCTCGCAAGCCACAGCGAAACTCAGGCTCTGGGCCACAGCGAGAAAGGCGCGGATCTGCTTAACGGTCATGTCGCGTCGCTCCAGTTGTAAGCTACAAGCTCTAAGCTGCAAGTAAGAAGCAGCAATTTATTGAGTTTTATCAATCAATCAACCTTAAAAATCAACTTAACAAATAAATCCTACAGCGAGACACTCAACCCCATACGGCTAGCCAGCCGCCCACAAAGAATAAAAGAGGTGCATATGGCAGGTTTCGACAAGCGCGTGAGTTCCTACGAGGAAGCGCTGGCAGGTCTTGAAGACGGCATGACTGTGATCGCCGGCGGCTTCGGTCTGTGCGGCATCCCGGAAAACCTGATCGCCGAGATCAAGCGCAAGGGCACTCGCGACCTCACCGTGGTCTCCAACAACTGCGGCGTCGACGGTTTCGGCCTCGGCGTACTGCTGACCGACCGCCAGATCAGCAAAGTGGTCGCCTCCTACGTCGGCGAGAACAAGCTGTTCGAAGAGCAACTGCTCAAGGGCGAAATCGAAGTCATCCTGACCCCGCAAGGCACCCTCGCCGAAAAAATGCGCGCAGGCGGTGCCGGCATCCCGGCCTTCTTCACCGCCACCGGCGTCGGCACCCCGGTTGCCGAAGGTAAGGAAGTACGTGAATTCAATGGCCGCAAGTACCTGATGGAAGAGTCCATCACCGGTGACTTCGCCATCGTCAAAGGCTGGAAAGCCGACCATTTCGGTAACGTGGTCTACCGCCACACCGCCCAGAACTTCAACCCGCTGGCCGCCACCGCCGGCAAGATCACCGTGGTCGAAGTCGAAGAAATCGTCGAACCCGGCGAGCTGGACCCGGCGCAGATCCACACCCCTGGCATCTACGTCGACCGGATCATCTGCGGCACTTTCGAAAAACGCATCGAACAGCGCACCGTACGCAAGTGATCCCCTGCCCCCGGACCGAATGAAGGAATAACAACAATGGCACTTTCCCGCGAACAAATGGCTCAGCGCGTCGCCCGTGAAATGCAGGACGGCTTCTACGTGAACCTGGGCATCGGCATTCCGACCCTGGTCGCCAACTACATTCCCGAAGGCATGGAAGTCATGCTGCAATCGGAGAACGGCCTGCTGGGCATGGGTCCGTTCCCGACCGAAGAAACCATCGATGCCGACATGATCAACGCCGGCAAGCAGACCGTGACCGCGCGCATCGGCGCGTCGATCTTCTCCTCGGCCGAATCCTTCGCGATGATTCGCGGTGGCCATGTCGACCTGACTGTGCTGGGCGCCTTTGAAGTGGATGTGCAAGGCAACATCGCTTCGTGGATGATCCCCGGCAAGCTGGTCAAGGGCATGGGCGGTGCGATGGACCTGGTGGCCGGCGCCGACAACATCATCGTGATCATGACTCACGCGTCCAAGGACGGTGAGTCCAAGCTTCTGTCCCAATGCAGCCTGCCGCTGACCGGCGCCGGTTGCATCAAGCGCGTGCTGACGGACCTGGCGTACCTGGAAATCGAAAACGGCGCGTTCATTCTCAAGGAGCGTGCACCGGGTGTCAGCGTCGAAGAGATCGTCGCCAAAACCGCCGGTAAACTGATCGTGCCGGACCACGTTCCGGAAATGCAGTTCGCCGACCAGTGAGGAATCATTCCATGCAAGAAGTCGTGATTGTTGCCGCCACGCGTACCGCGATCGGCAGCTTCCAGGGTGCCCTGGCCAATGTTTCCGCGGTGGATCTTGGCGCTGCGGTGATCCGTCAGTTGCTGGCGCAAACCGGCCTGAACCCGGCCGAAGTCGATGAAGTGATCATGGGCCAGGTATTGACCGCCGGTGCCGGGCAGAACCCTGCCCGCCAGGCCTCGATCAAGGCCGGCCTGCCGGTCGCCGTACCGGCCATGACCCTGAACAAGGTCTGCGGTTCGGGCCTCAAGGCCCTGCATCTGGCCACCCAGGCCATTCGTTGCGGCGACGCCGACGTGATCATCGCCGGCGGCCAGGAAAGCATGAGCCTGGCCAACTACGTCATCCCCGGCGCCCGCACCGGCCTGCGCATGGGTCACTCGCAGATCGTCGACACCATGATCAGCGATGGCCTGTGGGATGCGTTCAACGATTACCACATGGGCATCACCGCCGAGAACCTGGTGGAGAAGTACGGCATCACCCGCGAGCAGCAGGATGCCTTCGCCGCCGCTTCGCAGCAGAAAGCCACGGCCGCTATCGAGGCCGGGCGTTTTGCCGATGAGATCACGCCGATCCTGATTCCGCAGCGCAAGGGCGATCCACTGTCCTTCGCCACCGACGAGCAACCGCGGGCCGGCACCACCGCCGAATCCCTGGGCAAACTCAAACCGGCCTTCAAGAAGGACGGCTCGGTGACCGCCGGCAACGCTTCGTCGCTCAACGACGGTGCCGCCGCCGTGATCCTGATGAGCGCGGACAAGGCCAAGGCTCTGGGCTTGCCGGTGCTGGCAAAAATCGCCGGTTACGCCAATGCCGGCGTGGACCCGGCGATCATGGGCATCGGCCCGGTATCGGCCACACGCCGTTGCCTGGACAAGGCGGGTTGGTCGATCGATCAACTCGACCTGATCGAAGCCAACGAAGCCTTCGCCGCACAATCGCTGGCCGTGGCCAAGGACCTGGAATGGGATCTGGACAAGGTCAACGTCAACGGCGGCGCCATCGCCCTCGGCCACCCCATCGGTGCCTCGGGCTGCCGCGTGCTGGTGACGCTGCTGCATGAAATGATCAAGCGTGATGCCAAGAAAGGCCTCGCCACACTGTGCATCGGTGGTGGTCAGGGCGTGGCTTTGGCGATCGAGCGAGCGTAAAGCGTTCAACAGACTGCGCGGGGACCCACGAAGAGCCGTCGCAGCCTGGAAAAACACCCGGTGCACCTTTGGTGACACCGGGTTCTTTTTTTCTGGCCTTCTGGTTTGTTGATTCCTGTAGGCGCGAGCATGCTCGCGATGGTGGACCAGACACCGCGGGGCGTCTGGTTCCCAGCGTTATCGTTGACGACCATCGCGAGCGTGCTCGCTCCTACAGGGGGTCATGCTACGAACTGCAGGATCAGCCAGGCATTGGCCCCGCTGATCACCACGAATAACCCCCACGCCAGCACCCGCGTCGGCAGGCGGTTCACAAACACGCCCATGAGCTTGTGATCGTTAGTCATGCGAATCAGCGGATACAACGCAAACGGCAGCTGCAGACTCAGCACCACCTGACTCAGCACCAGCAACTTGCCCACCGCATCATCCCCCATCAGCCACACCCCGATGAACGCCGGGATCAGCGCCAATCCTCGGGTGATCAGGCGCCGCTGCCAGCACGGCAGTCGAAGGTTCAGAAAACCCTCCATGATCACCTGGCCGGCGATGGTGCCGGTGAAGGTCGAGCTTTGCCCCGAAGCCAGCAGCGCGACACCGAACAGGATGCTGGCCAGCGCCCCGCCCACCAAGGGATCGAGCAAGTGATAGGCGTCCTGAATGTCGACCACGTCGGTGTGTCCGGTCTTGTGAAACGCAGCGGCCGCGAGGATCAGGATCGCCGCGTTGACCAACAGCGCCAGGGCCAGGGAGCCGATGGTGTCGATGCGCGCCAGTTTCACCGCGTCCTGCTTGCTGGCCTGGTCCTTGCCGATCAGGCGTGTCTGGACGATCGAGGTGTGCAGGTAGAGGTTATGCGGCATCACCGTCGCACCTAGAATGCCGATGGCCAGGTACAGCGGCGCGGCGTCGGCAATGGCCGACAATGACGGGGTAAAGCCCCGGGCGACATCCGGCCAGAACGGTTTGATCAGCAGCAGTTCGACGAAGAAACACGCGCCGATGGTGGCGACCAGCACCAGCATGATTGCTTCCAGACGACGGAAGCCACGGTTTTGCAGCGCCAGTACCAACAACGTGTCGAACGCCGTCAGGGCGATGCCGAAGGTCAGCGAGCAGCCCAGCAGCAAATGGAACGCCAAGGCGCAGCCGAGCACTTCGGCGAGGTCGGTGGCGATGATCGATATTTCCGCCAGCACCCACTGGGTGCGCGCCGTGCGTGTGCTGTAGCGTTCGCGGCACAGTTGCGCCAGATCGCGCCCGGTGGCGATGCCCAGCCGCGAACACAAACACTGCACCACCATTCCCGCCAGACTCGCCAGCAGCACCACGAACAGCAGGCTGTAGCCGAACCGCGACCCGGCCTCGATGGCCGTCGCCCAGTTGCCTGGGTCCATGTAGCCGATGGACACCAGCAACCCGGGCCCCGCGAAGCGCAGGACACGTTTGAAAAATGACGCACGGGGATCGACGGCGACGCTGCCCGCGACTTCTGGTGGGCAGAACGGCGCGGTGGCGACTTTGGGCAAACTGAATTTCACGCGGTGGTCCATCAACTGGTGGGGAGGTGGCCAGATTAGACGGTTCTCTTGCGCCGCGACACCGCCCCGCCCTCTGTAGGAGCGAGCTTGCTCGCGATGGTCGTCAACGATAACGCTGGAAACCTGATCCCCCGCAGTGTTTGTGCGTTCATCGCGAGCAAGCTCGCTCCTACAGAAGATTATTTTGTATACAAAATCACCTTACCTATAGAGCAATCAGTGTTAACGTTGTCCTCTGACACAAATGGAGACATACGCGTGCTGATGCTCAAACTGCTGGTGATTCCGGGTTTCCTGCTGCTGATTTCCCTGGCGGGCAAGCGTTGGGGGCCGAGCGTGGCAGGCTGGTTGTCGGGGTTGCCGGTGGTGGTTGGGCCGATTCTGTTTTTCCTCGCCATCGAGCAAGGCGAAGCGTTCGCCGCGCAATCGGCACTGGCGGCGCTGTCGGCGATGTTCGCGATGATTACCTTCTGCGTGACCTACGCCCAGGTCGCGCAACGCACCGGATGGCCGCTGGCGCTGACGGTTTCGCTGTCGGTGTGGGCGCTGGTCGCCGTGGTGCTGTCGCTGATCCCGCCGTCGCTGACGGTCTCGGTAATCGCCGCCGCCACCGCCCTGCTGGCCTCGCCCTACCTGTTCCCCTCGGTTCAACCGATCTCGTCCGGCCCGGCGCCCAAGTCCGACAAGTTGCTGCTGCGCATGGTCGCCGGTGCCCTGCTGACCCTGGCCGTGACCCTGCTCGCCAGCACCGTCGGCGATCGCTGGAGCGGACTGCTCGCCGTGTTCCCGGTGCTGGGCAGCGTGATGGCAGTGTTTTCCCAGCAGACCCGTGGCCCGGCGTTTACCGCCGCCCTGCTGCGTGCAACCGCCACCGGCATGTACTCGTTCTCGGCGTTCTGCCTGGTGCTGGCATTGGCGCTGCCGAGCATGGGCATGAGCGCCTTTGTCCTCGGCGTAGCGGTGTCCGTGGCGATGCTCGGCGTGACCAAACGCCTCCTGGCCCGCCCCGCACCGTCGATGGCCAAGGCCCAGTGACTCATTCGATCATTTCGCACGAGTAACCCAACAACTCCGTACGTCAATCGAACAGGTTTCCCTCAACATCAGCCTCAGTTCCTACCCCACTACTGACTGAGGCCTACACCATGAAGTTCTTTTTCCACCCTTCGCCGAACCCGATGAAAGTCGCCCTGCTGCTCGAAGAACTGCAAACGCCCTACGAGCTGATCGGCGTCGACACCTTCAAGGGCGAGCAACACCTGCCGGCCTTCCTGGCCATCAACCCGAACGCCAAGGTGCCGGCGCTGGTCGACGGCGACGCCACGGTGTTCGACTCCCAGGCAATCCTGCTGCACCTGGCGCAAAAGCATCAGCGCTTCCTGCCGACCAGCGCCGCCGGCAACGCCGAACTGCTGTCGTGGCTGATGTTCATCGCCACCGGCCTGTCGCCCTTCTCCGGCCAGGCCGTGCACTTCCTGCATCACGCGCCGGAAGATTTGCCCTACGCTAAAAACCGCTATTTCAAGGAAGTCGAACGCCACTATCGCGTGCTCGACCAGCGCTTGGCCGAACATCAGTATCTGGCCGGAGACACCTACAGCATCGCCGACATGGCCCTCTGGGGCTGGGCCAACTACGCGCCGTACATCCTCGGCGAGAACGGTCTGGCGGCCTACCCGAACGTCAAGCGCCTGTTCGACGAAATCAGCGCCCGCCCGGCCGCTCAACGCGCCCTGGGCCTGAAAGAAAAACTGGTGCTCAAAGCCGAATTCGACGAAGAAACCCGTCGCAACCTGTTTCCGCAAAACCAGGCGTAATCCGCCACTTTCTTGCAATTGCGAGGTGATGAAATGAGTGAGCAAGTCGCGTTTATCGTCTATCTGCCGTCCAAACCCGAACGCTTCGCCGAAACCCGCGAACGTCTGCTGGACGTCGTGCACCAGATGTCGGCCGAGCCGGACTTCATCAATACCTGGGTGCACCAGCTCCAGGATGATCCGAACACGCTGGTGCTGTACGAAACCTGGAACTGCAGCAAGGAAGATTTCATCGCTCGTCACCTGAGCAAGCCATATCGGCAGGAGTACGAGCGGCTGCTGCCGGAACTGCTGGCCAGCGAACGCCGGATCGAGTTTCTGGACGTGATCAAGCGCTATCCGGTGCGGCGGGAAGTGTGATTGCACGAGCCCTGGTGACGAGGAGGTTTCTTTCGTCACCAGGGCTTTGTGTTTTTTGAGGTCCTACAACGGCGGACAAATGGCCAAAAATCGAGGATTTGTCCCACAGATTTTTCGGGTTGGTCGTCGGAAGCGGGATGTCTAGGATTCGCTCTGTAGCTTGGCCGGCCTGCTTCATCCGAGCGGAGGCGACAGCAAGCCACATCCCCATTAGACTCTTGCACATTGATCCTGGAGGTCACGATGAGTACCCCGCTTTCCCCCATGGTTTCCGAGTTCGAAACGGAAGAACAGGCCGCCAGCTACGATCGCTGGTTCCGCGCCAAGGTGCAGGCTTCGCTGGATGATCCGCGACCAAGCATCCCTCATGACGAAGCCATGGCTATGCTTGCACAAATGCTGGAAGACAAGCGCAAAGCTCGTCGTGAGGCTTGTTGAGTGGAAACATCAGGCTCTCGACGCCTTGAGCGACATCATTGATTACATTGAGCAGTACAACCCCAAAGCCGCCAACGCCCTACACCGTACGATTGTGACTTCGACTCAAGGCTTGTCCGCCATGCCCTACTGTTACAGGTCTGGCCGACTCCCCGACACTCGGGAAATGGTTGTGCATCGCAATTATGTGGTGGTTTACCGGGTTATGGGGAATGTCGAGATTCTGACCGTTTTACATGCCAGGCGAGAATACCCTTGATGTTTACGACCGCCTGTTAGCCCACGCTGGAACACATCAAACCTCCATGGGATGTTCGCCCCCATCGCGCAACCATCCCTGGAGATTCCGAATGTCTCGTCGCCAATGCGCTGCCGAGCAACAATGGTGCAAGCGGCGCCAGCAAGCCCTATCGCCAAGAGTACGAGCGGCTGCTGGCGGAGCTGCTGACCAGCGAACGCCGGATCGAGTTTCTGGACGTTATCAAGCGCTATCCGGTACGGCGGGAAGTGTGATTGCACGAGCCCTGGTGACGAGGAGGTTCTTTCGTCATCAGGGCTTTGTGTTTTTTGAGGTCCTACAAAGGCGGACAAATGGCCAAAAATCGAGGATTTGTCCCACAAGATTTTCCGGTTGGCCGTCGGAAGCTCGAGGCGTAGCGTCAACGTTCCAAATCAAGCAACAGAAGGCCCCAACCAGCACCCCGGAAGCTCGACCTCATACGTCAAGGATCGACCGTTGTGGCGCAGTACGCTGTTCTAAAACGCTAATTGCCAAGCGCGCGACAGGTGATGTCATGATCACGTCACATGTCGCATGGAGGTGATCGGTATGCCCGCAGTGACCGAGACGAAGAGCGTCACCAGAAAGCCGACCGAGGTGTTGTTACGAGGCCGCAGAGGTGAGACGCGCATGACAATCATCCGATACACACAGAAAGGCTTTGACCTCAACGACGTCAGGGAAATGCTCTCGACATCAACGTTGTACATGGAGTACGGCCTCGTCCAACGCATAACGGGCAAATCCCTCAGGACAGTCCAGCGCCTGGCAAAGGACACCAGACCGGTTCGACTGAACGAGCAGCAGAGCACCATAGCGTTTCAGTACGCGCGGGCTCTGGAACATGCCAGTGAGGTTTTCGGCAGCCAGCAGTTGGCGGAAGACTGGCTGAAGAAACCTTGCAAATACCTGGACGGAAATGTCCCGCTGGAACTGGTCGGCAATTCCCTGGGTTTTCAGGCAGTGGAGGATTATCTGACCGCAATCGAGCACGGGGTCTATCAATGACCCCTTTGCCCTGGGATGGGAAATGGCATGCATGGCGCCTGGATCGCCAGGTCTTCAAGGAAACCTGGCACAGCGGTCTGGGCTCACGGCAAACCGGCGGTCGATGGAGCCCACCCGGACGCCGGGTTATCTACGCTTCGGCCGATCCATCCACCGCCATCCTTGAGGTCGCAGCGCACACCGGCTTCGATACCCTGGACCGGGTGCCTTACGTTTTGACCTGTTTCGAAATCATCGACGCCCGCCTCATCAAGGTTATCCAGCCAGAGGACGTTCCCAACCCCAACTGGCTTGTACCGTCCCTACCCTCGCCCAATCAGCAGCGGTTCGCAGATGAATTGCTGACCGAACATCCTTTCGTATTAATCCCGTCCGCGGTTACCCGCCATTCATGGAATCTGCTGGTGAGCTGCGATTTGGCCGCAAGCCACTTCAGGCTGGTTGCCCAAGAGCGTTTTGGTCTCGATACCCGATTGATCAAGTGAACCGCTCCATCCGTAAGCCCACGCTGGAACACATCAAACCTCCATGGGATGATCGCCCCCATCGCGCAACCATCCCTGGAGATTCGAATGTCACTGTTGAGTAAAAAAGCCGTTGCCCTGCTGCTGGCGGCGACTGCCACTTTTGGGGCTCTGAATGTGCAGGCGGCGGCCAAGGCCAAGGAGGCGCCGGTGCAGAAGGTCTCGATGCTCGACGGCAAATTCAACTTCACCCTGCCCAAGGGCTTCGTCGCCAATGCGCTGCCGAGCAACAATGGCGCGAGCGGCACCATGTACGCCAATGAGACCACCAAGACGGTTGTGATCGCCGCGCAGAACAGTCTGCCGGAAGGCACCACGGTGAAGGACAACGACGGCGCCTTTCTCGATGGCACCGTGGCCGACTTCGATGCGGCGCAGCGCAAGGCATTGCCCGACTACAACAAGCTCAGCGAAAAGAGCCTGACCCTGAAAGGCAGCGGCCTGGGTGTGCGTCAGGTCGACAGCACCGCCACCCAGGGTGGCGGCATGACCCTCAACACCACGCTGATGGCCGCCTCCGGCACCCACATGACGGTGATTCAGGTCATTTCCCGCCCTGGCGACATGGCGGCGCACGAGACGCTGATCAAGCAGATCGTCAGCGGCAAGTGAGCTTCAAGGGTTGAGGCGCTGCAACCAGGCGCTCAGGTCCTGAAGCTCTTCGGCACTGATGTTGTGACCGACACCCTGATAGGCGTGAAACTCCGGTTCCAGTGAGACGCTCTGCAACAGGCTGTTGGCTTCGGTGCCGTCGCTGAACGGCAGGCGTTTGTCCGCGGTGCCATGACCGATGAAGATCGCCAGCGACTGGCGTTTTTCATCCGGTTTCAATTCGGATCTGAGCACCGGCAGAATCCGTCCGCTCAAAGCGGCGATCCCGCCCACCGCTTCGGGTTGGCGCAGGGCGACTTCATAGGACATGATCGCGCCCTGGCTGAACCCCACCAGATATACCTTGTCCGGATCGGTGTGATATTTCTGCGCCGCCTTCGCGATGAAATCCAGCAGCAACTGGCCGCTGGTCTTCAGATCATCGGTCTCTCCGTTGTAGGCACCCTCGCCCTTCTTGCGAAACCACTGATAACTGCCCTCCTCCAACACCATCGGCGCCCGTACCGACAGGTAGGTGTAGGACGCGGGCAGTTCATCCTTAATGCCGAACAGATCCCGCTCGTTACTGCCGTAACCGTGGAGGAAAATCACCAGGGGCTGGTCGCGGGAATCGGGGGTGGTCTGCTCGAGGTATTTGAGCGGCAGATCGGTTTGCAGCGGGGTTTGGGCGTGGACAGCGGCGGACGCCAGCAGCGTGAGCAGAGCCAGAAATTTCAGCATGAGCCTTCCTTCACAGTGCGCAGGATTCGGGGTTGAGCCTAACACCTCTCAGCGCCTGTGCACTCCCCCTGTAGGAGCGAGCTTGCTCGCGATGGAAGACCAAACACCGCGGGGTGTCAGGCTGCCAGCGTTATCGTTGACGTCCATCGCGAGCATGCTCGCTCCTACAGAGGATGCAGAAGCGGAGCGTCCGTGATTGCCGATCAGTCGTTGATCAGTTTGCCCGCCCGAATCGGCTGACGCCCCGCCACTTTCGCCTGCCACGTCCCCGGCTGGGTATAGCGCCCGCGATCGATCGCAAACAGCACGCCGCTGGTGCCCGCCCGCACGGTGGTGACCTTGTCGCTCAGCGGGTCGACCACTTCGAACAGGGCGTCGCCCTTCTCCACCCACTCGCCAGCTTCGCGCAGGAAGCTGACCACGCCGTGGTGCGGTGCGAAGAGATATTCGGTGCCCTCGAACGGCATGCCTTCGCAGCACTCTTGCGGCGCTGCCGGCCAGTCGCCCGCGATGAATCCCTGTTCGGCGAGAAATCCCAGAATCGCCTCGCAGTTGGCCTGGGCCTGATCGACGCGAGTGTCACCCATGCTGCCCAGTTCCAGGGTGGTTGCGAGGTTGGCCGGTGGAATCGCAGCGTTGGGGAACGCCCGGGCCAGTCGCAGCCATGGCGAAGAGCAGGATTCGTCGAAGGAACTGCCACCGGAGTCCTCGCACAGCAAAGCCACGCCGGCTTTCAGGCGCGCTGCCAGGGACTGCCATTGCGGCCAGTGCTGGGGCAAGGCGTAGACGTGGATCGCCGCATCGAAATCGCAATGCAGGTCGAGGGTGATGTCGGCGTCGCAGGCATGGCGCAGCAACAGGCGGTGCATGGCTTCCAGCTGAGAGGCCGGAGCTGGCAGATCGTCGAGCACCTGGCCCATGGTCTGGCGGATCAGCGCGATGTTGGCATCGGCATCGTTGCCCAGACGATCCCCAATCAACTGCCCCACCGGACCGCTGAGTTCGACGAATGCGCGATTGAAATTCTTGCCACTGCCGAGCTCGAAACGGCCCATGTGGCTGCCTTGCAGATGCTGGTCGAGACCGATGGGATTGGCCACCGGCACCAGCTCGATCACGCCTTGCAACTGGCCCTGGCTTTCCAGCTCGGCCAGGCGTTTTTTCAGTTCCCAGGCAGTGCGCATGCCCGGCAGCTCATCGGCGTGCAGGCTGGCCTGGATGTAGACCTTGCGAGTGCCGGTGCCGTAGCGGAATACGCTGAGGGTACGTTCGGTGCCCAGATGGCTCCAGGGCAGAGGGTGGTCGATGCGTTGCATGGGAGAACTCCTGAATACTGGAAATCGGTGAGATCACCTGTGGGAGCGAGCCTGCTCGCGAAAGCGGTGGGTCAGATATACAGATGTTGACTGACACACCGCTTTCGCGAGCAAGCCCGCTCCCACAGGGGTCTCGTTTCAATGGAAAACGAGCATAAAAAAAGTGGCCACCGCGTCAACGGGGCCACCTTTTTCTACCGCGTATTAATGCCCGTACACGTCAAAGTTGAAGTACTTGTCCTGCACTTGCTTGTACTTGCCGTTGGCACGGATTTCGGTGATGGCGGTGTTGAATTTGTCCGCCAGTTCCTTGTCGCCCTTGCGCACGGCGATGCCGGCGCCGCCGCCGAAGTATTTCGGATCTTCATAGGTCGGGCCTACGAAAGCGAAGCCTTTACCGGCGTCGGTCTTCAGGAAACCTTCGTCCAGGTTGACCGAGTCAGCCAGCAGCGCGTCGATGCGGCCGGAGACCATGTCCAGGTTGGCTTCCTGCTGGGAGCCGTAACGCACCAGCTCGATACCGGCCGGCACCAGCACGTCGGTGGCGAAACGGTCGTGGGTACTGGCGCGCAGCACACCGACTTTCTTGCCCTTGAGCTCGGTCAGCGGGTCCTTGATGTCGGTGCCTTCCTTCATCACGAAGCGCGCCGGGGTGTGGTAGTACTTGATGGTGAAATCGACGTTCTTCTTGCGATCGTCAGTGATGGTCATGGACGACAGGATGGCGTCGATCTTCTTGACCTTCAGGGCCGGGATCAGGCCGTCGAATTCTTGCTCGACCCAGGTGCACTTCACTTTCATCTGCTCGCACAGCGCGTCGCCGATGTCGACGTCGAAACCGGTGAGTTTGCCGTCAGGGGTTTTCATCGAGAACGGTGGGTAACCGGCTTCGATACCGATGCGGATCGGCTTGGCGTCGTCGGCCACGGCGGTCAGGGACAACATCGACAGTGCCAGGGCACCGAACATCACTAGCTTCTTCATTTATAACTCCTGTGTGCGGAGGCTTTTTGTTGGCAGCTTTATAAACAACTTTCGGCCGTTCGCTTGTGGCGGGCAAGACCGAAGAGGCCGGCAGTCTAGAGCGGCTGGTGCGGGGCAAATTATTCTGACGCGACAAATACGTATAGAAATTGGCCGGATTCGCGATATCCATTCCCGTGTATCAGGCGGACCCGATTTTCAGAAAAGACCTACACGCGATCGAGCATGTTCCGACTGAAGAGTCGCGCTGGCGAGGGGCCGTTTTTTGCGTCACATTGACTGCCCGCCTACCCCCAAGAGCAGCCCCATGCCCGAGTTGAACCTGATCCAGCACCACCCCGCCGAAGGTCCCGGCGCCATTGCCCTGTGGGCGGCTTCCCGTGGAGTGACGCTGAACGTTTTCCGCGCCGACCTGGGTGAGTTGCCTGATGCCAGTGCAGCACCGGCGATTATTTTGGGCGGCCCCTATGAGTCCAACGGCGGGCCGGCATGGCTGCAATCTGAGCGTCAGTGGCTGGCGAGCAGTCTGGACCAGGGCGCGGCGGTGTTCGCGATCTGCCTGGGTGCGCAGCTGCTGGCGCTGAGCCTGGGCGGCAATGTGCGGCGCATGGAACGGACCGAAACCGGATGGACCGAGGTGAGGTTCAGCGACGGTCGGACGCTGAAGGTGTTGGAGTGGCACGAGGACGCCATCGATCTGCCGCCGGGCGCGCAATTGCTGGCCAGCAGCGAGAAGTGTGAACAGCAGATGTATCGCGTGGGGCCGACGCGGGTGGGGTTGCAGTTTCATCCGGAGTGGAATGCGCAGTCGGTGGCCGTGCTGAACGAGCATTTTGCCGAGGAGTCGCCGCTGCCTCGCGGGGAGCAGGACGGTGCGGCGCATGCTGCGGTTTTTGAGTGGTTGCAGGGGGCGT
Organism: Pseudomonas sp. SDO55104_S430; assembly: GCF_054070595.1. Classification (NCBI taxonomy): domain Bacteria; kingdom Pseudomonadati; phylum Pseudomonadota; class Gammaproteobacteria; order Pseudomonadales; family Pseudomonadaceae; genus Pseudomonas; species Pseudomonas sp. SDO55104_S430. The sequence continues at coordinate 16,716 of NZ_JBSVXG010000119.1, forward strand.
TGGATGGGTGGTGGGCTGCCTCAGCGGTTCGCTGATCCCACGATGAAGTCCTTTGTGCTGAGGGGTTTATCCCCTCATCACAGTTGATCAGTGTTGACCGAAACTCAGCATTCGCAGCCGATCGCGACTTTGGCTGGCAGCGCGACACTCAGCTCGAACCCCTCATCCAGCCACCCCGTCACTCCGCCGATCATCTCCTTGACCGGGTACCCCAGCGCCGCCAGCCGCACCGCCGCCTTGTTCGCGCCGTTGCAGTGCGGGCCTGCGCAATAGACCACGAACAGGCTGTTTTTCGGGTAATCCGCCAGCGCTTCGGCGGTGAGCATGCGCCGTGGAATGTTGATCGCGCCGGGCACATGCCCGCGATCGAACGCCAAGGGACCGCGCACGTCGATCAGGACAAAATCCACCTCACCCGCCTGTTGGCTGCCATGGACGTCGGAACAATCGGTTTCGAAGGTAAGGCGGTTGCTGAAATGCATCAGGGCAATGGCGGACGAAGCGGCGGGGATTTCGCGAACCAGGCTGGTCATGGTTGTTTCTCCTGAAGGTCGTTGGGTGTGAACAGACTTTATCCGCCCGCCACTTGCCGCTACAGTGGCGCACAAGACACTCACCGGGAATTTTCCGCCAAATGCACTCTGCCCCTGGATTGGTCGCGATTCTGGCCTACGACGGCCTCTGCACCTTTGAGTTCGGCATCGCTGTCGAGATCTTCGGCCTGGCGCGGCCGGAATTCGAATTTCCCTGGTACGAACACCAGATCGTCGCCGTTGATCAGGGCCCGATGCGCGCCATGGGTGGCATCCAGGTACTGGCCGATGGCGGCCTGGAACTGCTCGGACAAGCCCGGACCATCATCATCCCTGGCTGGCGCGACCGTAACGCGGCGGTGCCCGAGGCGCTGATCAAGGCCCTGCGTCAGGCCCATGCCCAGGGTGCGCGATTGCTGTCGATCTGCTCGGGAGTGTTCGTGCTGGCGGCCACCGGCCTGCTCGACGGGCACGGCGCCACCACGCACTGGCGCTACACCACGGAACTGGCGGAACGCTTCCCCAACATTCAGGTGGACCCGGACGTGTTGTATGTCGATTCGGGCCAATTGATCACCTCGGCCGGCAGCGCCGCCGGCATCGACGCCTGCCTGCACTTGGTGGCGCGGGATTTCGGCACCCAGGTGGCCAACGCCGTGGCGCGGCGCCTAGTGATGTCGCCGCAGCGCACCGGTGGCCAGGCGCAGTTCATTCCCACGCCGGTCAGTCCTACACCGCGCAGCGATCTTTCCCGCGTGATGCAGTGGGCGCGGGAGCGTTTGCATGAACCGCTGGAGGTGCGCGATCTGGCCAGTGAAGCGGCGATGAGCGAGCGCACTTTTCTGCGCAGGTTCACCGAAGCCAGTGGCCAGTCACCCAAGAGCTGGTTGCAGCATGAACGCCTGGGCCGCGCCCGGGAGCTGCTGGAAAGTACCGACCAGAACACCGAGCAGATTGCCGAGCGTTGTGGTTATCGGTCAGTGGAGAGTTTTCGGGTGGCGTTTCGCAGTGTGGTCGGGGTGCCGCCGTCGGTGTATCGGGAGCGGTTTGGGCGTGGGGTCAAGGCCATTTCTTGAGGTGCTTTTGAGGGCCTCTTCGCGAGCAAGCCCGCTCCCACATTAGGTCAGTGTCGTACACAAAATGTGTGTTCG
>NZ_JBSVXG010000120.1:0-18339 GCF_054070595.1 Pseudomonas sp. SDO55104_S430
ACAGGTTTTACGACTGCTGCGCAGCCGGACGCAGGCTTCGCCAGCTGCTACAGGGTTTTCCAGCATCCAGGGCGACTATCAGTTCTGCTAGTGTCGATTTTCAATTCGCTTTGCTACGGTATCGAACAGCCGAAACGCCTCTAAGAGGACGCCGTCGATGCCTGCTTCCCGTTCCTCTCAACACGCCGCCACGCGAACCCTGCTGCTGGCGACCGACCTGCAACACAGTGTTCACGCCGAACTGGATCGCACAGGTCCGAACTCCTTCGCCCACACCCTTTACGGTGAGCAAAGCAGCCGGCTCGCGGCAGGCTCGTACCTGGGCTTCACCGGGCAACTTCGAGAGCGACCGACGGGTTGGTATCACCTGGGCAAGGGGCATCGGGTGTATGACCCGGTGCTGAGGCGCTTTCACAGGCCGGACGCGTTGTGCCCGTTTGGGAAGGGGGGGATAAATGCGTATGCGTACTGCGAGGGAGATCCGCTCAACTTCAGGGATCCCACAGGTAAATCAGTGGTACTCGCGCAACAGATATTATCGGCCACATTGCAGGGCACCGCTGCGGCAGCCTTACTGGTCGCGACACCACCTGCTACGAAAATCGGCAAGATTGGCCTGCAAACCGGTGGGTTGGGCATCACTGCGGGTTTCACCGGGGCAATGCTTGGAATTTTTGAGGTACCGGCCGCACCCTTCGTTGTAGCTGCGGGCACAGGGTTCTTGATCCTTGGCTCTTTTGTTCGTTTCGCGGGTCCATTGATGGCCGCTTATGAAAGCGGCGTATTGGGTACGACAGTAGTTACCAACCTCAAAGGAATCGTAGGTTGGAGTGATTCTGCGAAGGTGGACGCACCAGGCGTACAACTTGCAGAGGTTGTTATCGAGAAAAAACCTGGTCCGATCATTCCAGACGAAAACGGCAATATTGCTGAACTGAACCGTCCAAGCGTCGCCGACATCAGGCACATCTGATCCCAATGCACTACATTTTCAATGTGCGCTGGTCAGGGTGCATCACGGGATAAAGGAGCTTTCAGAGGTTCAGCGCTTGTTCATAAAACCTGGTTTTTATGAGTGGGTTGGCCATGAAGCCGCTGATGGGATTGCTCCTTGCCTGGGTTGCCCTGGTGTCGACGGGATTACCGGCCGCTACCCGGCCGAACGCGCCTGAGCCGCGTCTCTTGCCGGAGCCTGGTTTCTATCAATGGTTGGCCACCGAGCAGGGGCAGAAAGCCTCCCTGAAGCAGTTGCGCGAGCGCTGCGAGCTGGTGCCGGAACCCGGGAAAAACCTCGACTGCTCGGTGACGGTGATCGCCCGGATGTTCGAGCTCAAGGCTGCCAACCAGTTGCCGGACTTCTACCTGGCGGTTCAGCGCCGACACGCTCGGGCGATCAAGGCTGACCCGGAACTGAACATTCTCTTTTCGATGTTCGGCGAGCAATCCCTCGCGACCCTGCGCGCCACCGGCGATTTCACGATAAAGCGCGCGTCGAAGCGCGAAGTGCTGAAGATTCATCCATACGCCAACGACCGCTTCGTCGCGCAAGAGGTGTTGCCCTTCATTGATGTCAGCACAGCCAACGGTCATTCGGCACGTTTCGTCCTCGACACCGGCGCGCCGCAAACCCGGGTCAACATCGATACCGCAAAACTGATGGGCATCAAGCTGCTGAGCGACTCCCATTACGCCTACAGCACGTTTTACGGCGAGAGCAACCTGTCGGCCAGGCTTGGTGTCATCGAGTCGCTGAAAATCGGCACAAGCGAGTTCAGAAACGTGCTGGTGTTCGTAAGCGACAGGGACAACCTGCTGGGGCTGGACCTGATCAGCAAGCTGGGCCGGCTGAAGATCACCCGCAAGACCCTGGAGCTCAACCCCGCACCTTCTCTGCGCTGCGACTCGCCGATCACCTACACCCGCATGGACCTCAACCAGCGACTGACCATCACGGCCAGCCTGGATAACCGCAACACCCAGGCCATCGTCGATACGGGCAATATCGACTACCTCACCTCCGCCTTGCCCGGCCAGCAGGTCAATGTCGTGCAAACCCTCACCCCCGGTGCATCACGCCTGGACATCGCCGACCGGCAGCGCTATCAATCCTTCAAGGGCGTACTGAACCTGCCCGGCCACAGCCTGCCGATTACCTACAAGTACTACCCCGGTTTCACCATCCCGCCGTCCTGGGTGAAGGGACGGTATGTGCCGTCGGTGCTGCTGGGATGGCGGGCGTTCGAGGATTTCGAGCTGAATCTGGATATCGACGCGGGGCGCTCCTGTTTCAACAAGGTGTGATGGATTCGGACTTATTCAGTGAGTTTACCCACAATCCCTGTTAGCGCTTCTGTGGATAACATGTTCGCCCCTTGCCCGAGACCTTGAAGATCATGGTCTGCAGGCCTCAGATCAAAAAACAACCAGCCTAAACTGCGGTTTTTCAAAGGTTTTTTCAGAGGATAAGCGGGCTCCAGCAACAGGACTTGCCCCCAATCTCTGTTGGCGCTTCTGTGGATAAGATGTTCGCTTACCGCTACAGACCTTGTAATCCGTGGCTTTCAAAGGGTTGGTTAAAATTTGTTCAAAAGTGCCTTTATGGGGCTCTCTGCGCCTCACAAACACAGCAAATTCAACGTCTGCAGCGCTTTTCCACAACACATCTGAAGTTTCCCCCAAAGTCTGTTGGTGCTTCTGTGGATAAGGTGTTCGCCACGCGCTGGGGGGCACGTATTACGTGATGTTCAGAGGTTTGTTCAATTAATGATCAAGTGCTGGGGAAATCCGTCCATTTGAATAAGTCACGGATTTTCTTCAGTTTTTGTGGAGAAAATTTGCAGTCTTTCCACAGTTGTCCCCATTTGCTGTGGGTGGAGGTGTGGATAACTTGTTTGCTGAAGGCTGGGAGCCGCCTACGGCTTGGTACTCAGGGGAATCGTTCATATTTTGTACAGGTGATTGTCTTCGCCTGACAAGGTTGGCTGGCCAGCCGCCGATTAGGCCCAAGATCTTTCCGTTATCACTCTTCGTTGACGTTAAAAGATCCCTTGAATATTTTTCCCAAAACACACCTGTATTCAAAATCCCCTTCAATACGTGCCTCTGCCGGATAGTACTTATATTTTACGAATCCACTACTGCCGATGAAAAATTTGATTCCGCCGTCGAAAGCCGCAAGATAAACCGCATAGGCGGTTGTATCACTATATGGGTTTGTGCTGACTCTGACCGTTCCTTCTACGGCGCCTCTGGGAAGGAAGATCGCGAAGTTAAACATTCGTTCTGGCGAGTCTATGTATGCCTGTATGTTGTATTTTTTCAGATCGTCGAGCCTTAGATACCCAAACTGTGCCTTGTAATCAAAGGGCTCGACTTCAAGCGTGGCGGTGAAAGAACCCAGCCGGTTGGTTTGCGTGAGTTTATTCGCAAGATTTTTTCTTTCTGCGGTTGTAGGAATTATCAACATAACTTAATCCTCGTGATTTAGCAGGTAATCATGTCAGGTTCAAATTTCGGGAAGGGAGTGATCTTCGAGTTTTTATCGCTCGATCGATAATAGCGGGTATTGGGAGGTGCGCCACTAGCAGTTCTGATAGTGGCGCGGGTGCGTATTGTGTGCTCATCTAAGCGTTTGTGTTGCTGTAGTACGCAGCCGACTATCATTTCTGCTAGTTACGGAAACGGGAAAAGTACTGCATTGTGATCAATACCGTCTTCCGAGGAACTCGACATGACCAGCGAGCATATCTCCGATCCTAATACCCAAGCATTGGAATCTGCCTCAGTCCCCTTGGGTGAGCGCAATATCAATTACAGTCGTTGGATGACTGATATGTTTAATGACATCAGTCACTTGATGTTGTGGCAACTGGCATTGCCCAGTGCCCATAACTCCGGCGCTGATAAGGGGGCAATCGACTTTATCGGCGAAAAATGGACGGCGTGCCAGGATGGGCGGTTTTCAGCTCAACTGAATGCGGGTGCTCGCGTAGTGGATTTGCGCATGAAGGATAATAGCTATGGCGAAGTGGTTGGTAACCATGCGCCACATATCGAGTTTCGAGAAAGAATCGAGTTCAAGCATGGCAGCTGGGGTAATCGTCTATTGCAGCACCTGATCAGTGATGTCCTCGATTTTTGCAGAGCAAACCCGGGTGAAATTGTCGTTCTGGATTTTCACTCATACGACAAAGGTACGCAGTATGCTTTCAACAGTCTTGAGCGGGTCTTAAAACATCTGGAAGCTCTGAGATCATTTTTGTTACCAAGGGTTGCATTGGGTAAAACAATGCAGCAGATATATACGGAATACCCTGGAAAAAACATTATTCTGGCGTTTGACTATGGCGCTTCAGACAAGTGGCCCGTTGACAAACCTGAAAGAGCACTTTTGTGGGACTTGATTGGTCATCGTTGGAACCACGACGACTATAGCGAGGGCGGCATCGAGGAAATGGTTGTAGAAGCGATGAAGTCTCCTCCTCTCAATTTTCCCTGGGCATTAAGTTCAACAGTGTACAAGAGCGGTATAGATGGAGGGCCTCAACACCTCCCCGCCAATCATCCAATTCGAACGATTCCTTTTTCCGATAGTGGTCGTAAAGTCAATATTGTTATGGCCGACTTTATTCAGAGGGCGGATTCTCGTATCGGTGTTGTAGACCGATGCATTGCACTCAACTTGCAAATGGGGCGAGACAAGACTCCACCCAGCGCCCCTACCGGTTTTATTGTCCGGCAGCAGAGGTTGTCAGACGAAGGCGCCAAGCAAGACTATTATCAAAACACGACACGCTTTTACTGGGATGCCTCCAAAGACGATACGGCCGTTCGCTATTATGAGATTTTCCAGAATGGTGCGCGTATTTATACCGTGAGCGGTACGGAGTTGTTGGTTAAGGATTTTAATAAGGTCAATGGACCGCTGAAAGTACGAGCGGTCGATATGGCGGGTAATGTGTCAGATTTTTCTTCATCCGTGGATTTAACTCAGGATAGTGTCCCGCCTACTAATCCGGCGGACTTGAAGTTTGCCAGATTTGGTTATCCGACAATAAAAGTCGAGTGGGCCGCGTCATCTGACGGCAACGGCGTCGGAGTTGCAGGTTATGAAGTCAGGATCAACGACGTGTACCAGGGATTCACTGCCGCGCTCTCATACGAGTTTCATAACACGTCTCCAAATCAATCCTATTTAATTGAAGTCCGTGCCAAGGATCGTAATGGCAACTACTCCGAATGGACAGGCCTGAATCGTCCTCCATTACCACGTCTTCAGAATACTAGAATCGACTACATACCACTCGATTGGGACCCCAATTTGTTTAATGCGGTAATCACTTGGGACTCCATCCCTATTCTTCTACCTTTGGGTATGCAAATTGCCTTGCAGTTCATCACCGACAGTGTTCCGCTGCCCTTGATTCCTTTTGATCCGACTTATCCGCCCACTTACAAAGACTATGCCATGCCCGGCGATAAATTCATCGTCAAGGCTCGCGTCTTTATCATGAATACGGGAGAAGAGTCTGAGCAGGTTGTGGTCAGTCTCGATGTCGACGTGACCAAGCCTTTGCCGGCAAGTAATTTTAAAATTGCCTCGCAGACTGATACGGATATGGTTTTAAGTTGGGACAAGTCAGCAAGTACGGATGTCGCAAGCTATGCGATATCGGTCAGTGAAAAACCGCCGTTCATAGTACCCGCATCCAGAAACGAATTTCCGGTATCGAAGTTGGCTTCGGAAGCGACGTATCCCATCAGGATTTGGGCAATTGACCATCATGGGAATTTATCACTTACGGCGTCTTTGACCGCCAGCGGTGGACCGGAGATTCCTGATAAACCGGGCGCTCCAACTAAAATTGCCGTAAGTGCCGGGACAATATCCGCTCAAATTGGCTGGCTGCCACCCGCGGGTAATTCGATTACTTATGCTTATTACCTGGAAGGTCAACAGGAAAAAACGACTGCCGAACGAAATGTCATTGTTGATGGCTTATCCACCAATACAGACTATACATTCGTTGTATTTGCAGTCAGTAGCAGCGGAGAGCGATCCGACCCGGCCACGGCCACCTTCAAAACCATGAGCGGTTCGACTATTCCTTCTGATTTCCACGTGACGAACAATTCAAACCGCAGCGTTTCCTTTGCCTGGGGTCCCCCTCGAAACAATGCAGAAAACGTCTTGGGTTACACATTCAAGATATTTCCGAGCGGAAATTCGACGCCACTCAGCGCAATGAGCCATACAGCCAACAACCTGCTCGTCGGCTTACCCATGATATTTGGTGTTCAGTGCAGATTTAGGGATGGAACAGAATCGGAGTGGAACAAGATCACGGTCATACCACTGGCCTGAAAAAAACTGAGGCTCGTGCGTTCAACGCACGAGCCTCGGTTTCTACCCGTCAGTCTTAACCGCTAACCGCAACCCCTTTAAGGTACGGCGCAGGCTCGGCCCCCAGGTTGTTGAGCATGCGACCGCTGTACCAGTCGATGAAGTTCACCACACCAAATTCATAGGTCTTGGAGTACGGCCCAGGCTGGTACGCCGTGGAGTTGATGCCGCGCTGGTTTTCTTCGGCCAGGCGACGGTCCTGGTCGTTGGTGGCGTCCCAGACCTTGCGCATGCGTTCCACGTCGTAGTCCACGCCTTCGACGGCGTCCTTGTGGACGATCCACTTGGTGGTGACCATGGTTTCCTGAGCGCTGATCGGCCACACGGTGAACACGATGATGTGGTCGCCCATGCAGTGGTTCCAGGAGTGCGGCAGGTGCAGGATGCGCATCGAGCCCAGGTCCGGGTTCTTGATGCGGCCCATGAGTTTGGCGCAGCCCTGCTTGCCGTCCATGGTCATCGACACGGTGCCCTTGAGCAGCGGCATGCGCACGATGCGGTTGCGCAGGCCGAAGCTGGCGTGGGCGTAAGGGATCTTCTCGGCGTCCCAGGCGGCGGCGGAGGCGGCGACGTGGTCCTTGAACGCCTGGTCGGCGCGCGGGTCGGTGACGTCGTCCCATTCCAGCAGGGTTTTGAGCAATTCAGGGTGCGAACCGTTGCAGTGGTAGCACTCGCGGTTGTTTTCGAGCACCAGTTTCCAGTTGGCCTTTTCCATCAAGGTGGTCGTAATCGCCACCTTGGTGTTTTCCATGTCGTACGGTTCCATGTAATGAGTCAGCGTCGCCAGGAACTCATCGATGGCCGGTGGGTTTTCCGCCAGGCTGATGAAGATGTAGCCGCCGGCGGTTTTCACGTTCACGGGCTTGAGGCCGTACTGCTTCATGTCGAAGTCAGCGCCCATTTCGGTGCCGGCGAACAGCAGGCGACCGTCGAGTTCGTAGGTCCACTGGTGGTAGTGGCAGACCAGCTTGGCGACCTTGCCCTTGTCGCTGGTGCACAGACGCGAGCCGCGGTGACGGCAGACGTTGTGGAAGGCGTGCACGACGCCGTCGGCGCCGCGGATCACGATGATCGGGTTCTTGCCGACCTGCAGGGTCATGTAGTTGCCCTTGGCCGGGATTTCGCAGGTCATGCCGGCGATCAACCACTCTTTCTGGAAGATCTCCTGCATGTCGATATCGAACAGGCGCTCGTCGGTGTAGAACGGCTGCGGCAGCGAGAAGGTGCGCTCGCGCTCCTGCAGCATCTGGGCGGTGGCCTTGCGTGCGGGTTCCAGCGGATCGCCCAGGCTCAAGGTAGTAGTGACGTCCATCGTGTAGGTCCTCAAGGCCATCTGCGTGGCCGCGAAAAGTGGCTGATCAGGTTTGCAACGCAAGGTATGGGAAAACGGTTGTCCTGTTGGAGGCGAGTGTGGGGCCGGCGCAGGCCAGAACCTTATCCATGGGCGACATGGTGCAATCTGTTCCCGACGCGCAAGCCCCGGTGGTTGGGGGCTGGTCGCGATAAGCATGTGAATGTCGCAGATAGGTAAATGGATGGTTCACGCTATACGCAGAATCGCCATCATGAGGCCGACAGTCGGCTGTGGAGAACAAGCATGTCCAACACCTTCCTGAACCCGGTAACCACCCAGACCTGGGCCAATGGCCGACATATTGTCCGTTGCGTCAAAGTCATCCAGGAAACCTGGGATGTGCGCACCTTCTGTTTCATGGCCGACCAGCCGATCATGTTCTTCTTCAAGCCAGGGCAGTTCGTGACCCTGGAGTTGGAGATCGAAGGCCAGCCGATCATGCGTTCGTACACCATTTCCAGCTCGCCGTCGGTGCCGTACAGCTTCTCGGTGACCATCAAGCGCGTACCGGGGGGCAAGGTTTCCAACTGGCTGCACGACACGCTGCACGAAGGCCAGGAACTGGCGGTGCACGGCCCGGTCGGTCTGTTCAATGCCATGGACTTCACCGCGCCGAAGGTGCTCTACCTCAGCGGTGGCGTCGGTATCACACCGGTCATGTCCATGGCGCGCTGGTTCTACGATACCAACGGCAACGTGGATATGGTGTTTATCCACAGCGCTCGTTCGCCCAAAGACATCATCTACCACCGTGAGCTGGAGCACATGGCGTCGCGGATCGAGAACTTCAATCTGCACATCATTTGCGAGAAGCACGGCATGGGTGAGCCCTGGGCCGGCTATCGCGGATACCTGAACCACCGGATGCTCGAATTGATGGCACCGGACTTCATGGAGCGCGAAGTGTTCTGCTGCGGCCCGACGCCGTATATGACTGCCGTCAAGCGTTTGCTGGAAGGTGCCGGGTTCGACATGAAGCGTTACCACGAAGAATCCTTCGGTGCGACCCCGCCAGAAGCGCGCGCCGATGCCGTGGAACACGCCGAGCAGGCGGCAGACGCACCGGAAGTCGACGCCGCGGACCTGCATCAAGTGGAATTCACCGCCTCCGGCAAGAGCATCCGCGTGGCCCCGGGCGAAACCGTACACGCCGCCGCTGCGAAGGTCGGCCTGATGATCCCGAAAGCCTGCGGCATGGGCATCTGCGGCACCTGCAAAGTGCTGAAGCTGGGCGGGGAAGTGGAGATGGACCACAACGGCGGGATCACCGAAGACGACGAAGCCGAAGGGTTCATCCTGTCGTGCTGCAGCATTCCGAAGGGGGATGTGCGGATCGAGTATTAATCCAAAAAATTCGGTACACCCGTTACTAATGTGGGAGCGGGCTTGCTCGCGAAGACGGTGGCATGGTCAACATTGATGTTGTCTGACGCGCCGCCTTCGCGGGCAAGCCCGCTCCCACAGGGTTTTGTGGTGTTCACAAAATCCGGAAACACCCGTTCCCCCTGTAGGAGCTAGCTTGCTAGCGATGAGCCCGAGAGCGCCGCGGGGTGTCAGGTGCCCCGCGTCATCGTTGGCCACCATCGCGAGCAAGCTCGCTCCTACAGTGGGTATGTGGTGTGTCAGGCCATGACTTCGCGGATGTCGCGGGCCAGTTCTCGTACGCGTTCTTCTTCGGTGTCCCATGAGCACATGAAGCGGGCGCCGCCTTTGCCGATGAAGGTGTAGAAGCGCCAGCCCTTGGCAGTGAGGGCGGAGATGGCCGGTTCCGAGAGTTGCAGGAACACGCCGTTGGCCTGTACCGGGAACATCAGTTCCACGCCCGGGATGTCGCTGACCAGTTCAGCCAGCAATTGCGCGCAGTGGTTGGCGTGGCGGGCGTATTTGAGCCAGGCGTCGTTTTCCAGGATGCCGACCCACGGGGCAGACAGGAAGCGCATTTTCGATGCCAGCTGGCCGGCCTGTTTGCAGCGGTAGTCGAAGTCCTCGGCCAGATCGTGGTTGAAGAACAGGATCGCCTCGCCCACCGCCATGCCGTTTTTCGTACCGCCAAAGCACAACACATCGACACCAGCCTTCCACGACAGCTCAGCCGGCGAGCAGCCGAGGAACGCGCAGGCGTTGGAAAAACGCGCGCCGTCCATGTGCAGGTGCAGGCCCAGCTCCTTGCAGGTCGCGCTGATGGCGCGCACTTCGTCCGGGGTATAGACGCTGCCCACTTCGGTGGCCTGGGTCAGGGTCACGACGCGGGGCTTGGGGTAGTGGATGTCCTGGCGCTTGAGGGCGACTTCGCGGATCGAGTCCGGGGTCAGCTTGCCGTTTTCGGTGCGGGCGATCAGCAGCTTGGAGCCGTTGGAGAAAAACTCCGGGGCGCCGCATTCGTCGGTTTCGACGTGGGCGGTTTCCGAGCAGATCACGCTGTGGTAACTCTGGCACAGCGACGACAGGGCCAGGGAGTTGGCAGCGGTGCCGTTGAACGCGAAGAACACTTCGCAGTCGGTTTCGAACAGCTTGCGGAAATCGTCGGACGCGCGGGCAGTCCACTCGTCGTCGCCATAGGCGCGCTGGTGACCATGGTTGGCCTGTTCCATGGCGGCCCAGGCTTCAGGGCAGATACCGGAATAGTTGTCGCTGGCGAATTGTTGGCTCTTGTCGGTCATGGCCTGCTTTCCGTGATCGAGACGCCTATGGTGAAGCGTCTCGTGGTCAATAAGGGGGCGCACTCTGCCGAAGATCGTCCGGGGAGTACACGGGATGTCGGTGTCAGAAAATTACGCAGAAGCCGGGCAATTATGCACGTGTCTTTGGACTTAAGGGCTATGCACTTGAAGCAACGCGACCATGCACTGGATTTGCTCAAATGGCTGGCGCTGCTGTGCATGGTGCTCGATCACCTGCGATACATCGGTTATTCCGCCGACTGGCTGTATGTGCCGGGGCGCCTGGCGTTCCCGTGGTTCTGCCTGGCGATGGCGGTCAATCTGGCGCGGGCGCCGGTCAAGTCCAGCGGACAGTGGCGCTATTTGTGCTGGCTGGTGCTGTTCAGCGCGGTCAGCGAAATGCCCTATCGGTTGTTCTTGCCTAATCCCGACACGCTCAACGTGATGCCAACCCTCGTGTTGGGCCTATTGGTGGCTCGCGGCTGGCAGGACCCTAATCTTCAAATGCGACTATTGGCTGTCGCTTCTGTCGTGTTGGCGGCGGTGTTCTCGTCAAAACTGATGTTTGGCTTCTTCGGGGTGATGTTGCCGCTGGCGATGTTGCTGGTGATTGGTCGTCCATGGATTTTCGTGTTGCTGCCGGGGGTGGTGTGTTTGGCCGCCAATCAGTGGCAGGTGCTGTATTACTCCATTCGCCTGGGCAATCACGTGGCGATGGCGGCGGTTGCCACTTGTCTGATTGCGCCATGGCTGGGGATGTTCCTTTTGCGACATGCCCAGGACGTAAAACCGCTGCCCATGCGCAGGTGGGCGTATGCGCTCTATCCCGTGCATTTCCTCGTTCTTTACGCAGTGCGCCAGGTGCTCTCCTGACCCTGTGGGAGCTGGCTTGCCAGCGATGGCGGCGGCACAGCCCATATTGATGGCGGCTGACCCACCGCAATCGCGGGCAAGCCCGCTCCCACAAGGTTTTGAGGGGATCTCGCATTTGCGTTCCTTCAGTCCGATTCCCGCCATGTCGTAAACGCACCTTTGCGTGGCGCCCATAGGCATTTGACCTGCCTGCACCGGTCATAACATCGCATTCAAAGGGCAAGGGTGAACCGCCAGTGCCTTACCGAGACGAATGGCGCATAGATGCCGCTGGGAGAGACGCGATGTTCAGCAAGCAAGACCAGATCCAGGGTTACGATGATGCACTGCTGGCGGCAATGAATGCCGAAGAGCAACGTCAGGAAGATCACATCGAGCTGATTGCGTCGGAGAACTACACCAGCAAGCGCGTCATGCAAGCGCAAGGCAGCGGCCTGACCAACAAGTACGCCGAAGGCTATCCGGGCAAGCGTTACTACGGCGGCTGCGAGCACGTGGACAAGGTTGAAGCCCTGGCCATTGAACGCGCCAAGCAACTGTTCGGCGCCGATTACGCCAACGTCCAGCCACACTCCGGCTCCTCGGCCAACAGCGCCGTTTATCTGGCCCTGCTGCAAGCCGGCGACACCATCCTGGGCATGAGCCTGGCCCACGGCGGTCACCTGACCCACGGTGCCAAGGTGTCGTCCTCGGGCAAGCTGTACAACGCCGTTCAATACGGCATCGACACCGACACCGGCCTGATCAACTACGACGAAGTCGAGCGTCTGGCCGTCGAGCACAAGCCGAAGATGATCGTTGCCGGCTTCTCCGCTTACTCCAAGACTCTGGACTTCCCGCGCTTCCGCCAGATCGCCGACAAGGTTGGCGCGCTGCTGTTCGTCGACATGGCCCACGTGGCCGGTCTGGTCGCTGCTGGCCTGTACCCGAACCCGCTGCCGTACGCCGACGTGGTCACCACCACCACTCACAAGACCCTGCGCGGTCCACGTGGCGGCCTGATCCTGGCCAAGTCCAACGAAGAGATCGAGAAGAAGCTCAACGCTGCGGTATTCCCCGGCGCCCAGGGCGGCCCGCTGATGCACGTGATCGCCGGCAAGGCCGTGTGCTTCAAGGAAGCACTGGAGCCTGGCTTCAAGACTTACCAGCAGCAAGTGATCGACAACGCCCAGGCCATGGCCGGCGTGTTTATCAAACGCGGCTACGATGTAGTGTCCGGCGGCACCGATAACCACCTGTTCCTGGTCAGCCTGATCCGTCAGGGCCTCACAGGCAAAGAGGCGGACGCAGCCCTCGGTCGCGCCCACATCACCGTGAACAAGAACGCCGTGCCGAACGATCCGCAGTCGCCGTTCGTCACCTCCGGCCTGCGCATCGGCACCCCGGCTGTGACCACTCGCGGCTTCAAGGTTGCGCAGTGCGTGGAACTGGCCGGCTGGATCTGCGACATCCTCGACAACCTCGGCGATGCCGACGTCGAAGCCAACGTTGCCCAGCAAGTCTCGGCCCTGTGCGCTGACTTCCCGGTTTATCGCTGAGTGCGGTTTTGGAGTAAATGACTATGCAACGCTACTCAGGCTTCGGCCTCTTCAAACACTCTCTCAGCCACCACGAAAACTGGCAGCGGATGTGGCGCACGCCGACCCCTAAAAAAGTTTACGACGTGGTCATCGTCGGCGGTGGCGGGCACGGTCTGGCGACCGCCTACTACCTGGCCAAGGAACACGGCATCACCAACGTGGCCGTGGTTGAAAAGGGCTGGCTGGGCGGCGGTAACACCGCGCGCAACACCACCATCGTTCGCTCCAACTACCTGTGGGACGAGTCGGCGCACTTGTACGAACACGCGATGAAACTGTGGGAAGGCCTGTCCCAGGATCTGAACTACAACGTGATGTTCTCCCAGCGCGGCGTCTACAACCTGTGCCACACCTTGCAGGACATCCGTGATTCCGAGCGTCGGGTCAGCGCCAACCGCCTCAACGGCGTGGACGGCGAACTGCTCAACGCCAAGCAGGTCGCGGACGAGATTCCGTACCTGGATTGCTCCAAGAACACCCGCTACCCGGTGATGGGCGCTACCGTTCAGCGTCGCGGCGGCGTGGCCCGTCACGATGCCGTGGCGTGGGGCTTTGCCCGTGCCGCCGATGCCTTGGGCGTGGACCTGATCCAGCAGACCGAAGTGATCGGTTTCCGCAAGGAAAACGGCGTGTGCATCGGCGTGGAAACCAACAAGGGCTTCATTGGCGCCAAGCGCGTCGGTGTGGTCACCGCCGGTAACTCCGGGCACATGGCCAAGCTCGCGGGCTTTCGTCTGCCGATCGAATCCCACCCGCTGCAAGCGCTGGTGTCCGAGCCGATCAAGCCGATCATCGACAGTGTGATCATGTCTAACGCCGTGCACGGTTACATCAGCCAGTCCGACAAGGGCGACCTGGTGATCGGCGCCGGTATCGACGGCTATAACGGCTACGGCCAGCGTGGTTCGTACCCGGTGATCGAGCACACCATCCAGGCCATCGTCGAAATGTTCCCGGTGCTGTCGCGCGTACGCATGAACCGTCAGTGGGGCGGCATCGTCGACACCACGCCGGACGCCTGCCCGATCATCTCCAAGACTCCGGTGCCGAACATGTTCTTCAACTGCGGTTGGGGCACCGGCGGCTTCAAGGCAACACCTGGTTCGGGCAACGTATTTGCCGCGAGCCTGGCCAAGGGTGAAATGCACCCGCTGGCCGCACCTTTCTCCATCGACCGTTTCCACAACGGTGCGTTGATCGATGAACACGGCGCTGCTGCGGTTGCCCACTAACAGGAGAAATCCCCATGTTGCATATCTTCTGTCCTCACTGCGGCGAGCTGCGCTCCGAAGAGGAATTCCACGCATCCGGCCAGGCGCACATCCCGCGTCCACTGGATCCGAACAGCTGCACCGACGAGGAGTGGGGCGACTACATGTTCTTCCGCGACAACCCTCGCGGTCTGCACCATGAACTGTGGATTCACGCCGCCGGTTGCCGTCAGTACTTCAACGCCACCCGCGACACCGTGACCTACGAGATTCTCGAAACCTACAAGATCGGCACCAAGCCACAATTCACCGACAAGACCGATAGCCCGAAAGCGGCCACCACGGCTCTGGGAGAGAAGGTATGAGCCAGATCAATCGCCTGTCCAACGGCGGACGGATCGACCGCAACAAAGTCCTGAGCTTCACCTTCAACGGCCAGAGCTACAAAGGCTTCGAAGGCGACTCCCTGGCCGCTGCACTGCTGGCCAACGGTGTCGACATCATTGGTCGCAGCTTCAAGTATTCGCGTCCACGGGGCATCTTCGCCGCCGGTACCGAAGAGCCGAACGCGGTGCTGCAGATCGGTGCTACCGAAGCCACCCAGATCCCGAACGTACGCGCCACTCAACAGGCGCTGTACCAGGGCCTGGTTGCCAACAGCACCAACGGCTGGCCGAACGTCAACAACGACATGATGGGGATTCTCGGCAAGGTCGGTGGCAAGCTGATGCCGCCGGGCTTCTACTACAAAACCTTCATGTACCCGCAATCGTTCTGGATGACCTACGAGAAGTACATTCGTAAGGCCGCAGGTCTTGGCCGCTCGCCGACCGAGAACGATCCGGACACCTACGACTACATGAACCAGCACTGCGACGTGCTGATCGTCGGCGCAGGCCCTGCGGGTCTGGCGGCTGCACTGGCGGCTGCGCGCAGCGGCGCCCGTGTGATCCTGGCCGATGAGCAGGAAGAGTTCGGCGGCAGCCTGCTCGACTCCCGCGAAAGCCTCGACGGCAAGCCAGCCACCGAATGGGTCGCCAGCGTCGTTGCCGAACTGAAGAACACCCCGGACGTGCTGCTGTTGCCGCGCGCCACCGTCAACGGCTACCACGACCATAACTTCCTGACCATTCACGAGCGCCTGACCGATCACCTCGGCGATCGCGCACCGATTGGCCAGGTCCGTCAGCGCGTTCACCGCGTGCGTGCCAAACGTGTGGTGCTGGCGACCGGCGCTCACGAGCGTCCACTGGTCTACGGCAACAACGATGTGCCGGGCAACATGCTCGCCGGCGCTGTATCGACCTACGTTCGTCGCTACGGCGTGGCACCGGGCAAGAAGCTGGTACTGACCACCAACAACGACCACGCCTACCGCGTTGCCCTGGATTGGCTCGATGCCAGCCTGCAAGTGGTGGCCATCGCCGACGCCCGCAGCAACCCTCGCGGTGCGCTGGTGGAAGAAGCACGCGCCAAGGGCATCCGCATCCTCACCGGCAGCGCCGTGATCGAGGCCCGTGGCAGCAAGCGCGTGACCGCTGCCCGTGTATCTGCAATCGATGTCAAAGGCCACAAGGTCACCAGCCCTGGCGAGTGGCTCGATTGCGACGTGATCGCCAGCTCCGGTGGTTACAGCCCGATCGTTCACCTGGCTTCGCACCTGGGTGGCAAGCCGATCTGGCGTGAAGACATCCTCGGTTTCGTACCGGGCGAAGCACCGCAGAAGCGCGTGTGCGTCGGTGGCATCAATGGCGTCTACGCTCTGGGTGATTCCCTGGCCGATGGTTTTGAAGGGGGCGTGCGCGCTGCCAGCGAAGCCGGCTTCGCGGCGGTCGAAGCGACCTTGCCGAAAGCACTGACGCGTCTGGAAGAGCCGACTCTGGCCCTGTTCCAGGTTCCGCATGAAAAGAGCACCGCACGGGCACCGAAGCAATTCGTCGACCTGCAGAACGACGTCACCGCCGCCGCCATCGAACTGGCGACCCGCGAGGGCTTCGAGTCGGTCGAGCACGTGAAACGCTACACCGCACTGGGCTTCGGCACCGATCAGGGCAAGCTCGGCAACGTCAACGGCCTGGCCATCGCTGCCCGTTCGCTGAACGTGACCATCCCGCAGATGGGCACCACCATGTTCCGTCCGAACTACACGCCGGTGACCTTCGGCGCCGTGGCCGGTCGTCACTGCGGGCACATCTTCGAACCTGTGCGTTTCACCGCACTGCATCACTGGCACCTGAAAAACGGCGCCGAGTTCGAAGACGTCGGTCAGTGGAAACGCCCTTGGTACTTCCCGAAGAGCGGCGAAGACATGCATGCAGCGGTCAAGCGCGAATGCAAAGCCGTGCGCGACAGCGTCGGCCTGCTGGACGCCTCGACCCTGGGCAAGATCGACATTCAGGGCCCGGATGCGCGCGAGTTCCTCAACCGCATCTACACCAACGCCTGGACCAAGCTCGACGTGGGCAAGGCGCGTTACGGCCTGATGTGCAAAGAAGACGGCATGGTGTTCGACGACGGCGTGACTGCATGCCTGGCCGACAACCATTTCGTGATGACCACCACCACAGGCGGCGCAGCTCGCGTGCTGCAGTGGCTGGAGATCTACCAGCAGACCGAATGGCCAGACCTGAAGGTGTACTTCACTTCCGTGACCGATCACTGGGCAACCATGACCCTGTCCGGACCGAACAGCCGCAAGCTGCTCAGCGAAGTCACCGACATCGATCTGACCAACGAAGCCTTCCCGTTCATGACCTGGAAAGAAGGTCTGGTCGGTGGCGTTCCGGCCCGGGTGTTCCGCATCTCGTTCACCGGTGAGCTGTCGTACGAAGTCAACGTGCAGGCCGACTATGCGATGGGCGTGCTGGAGAAAATCGTCGACGCCGGCAAGAAGTACAACCTGACCCCGTACGGCACCGAAACCATGCACGTACTGCGGGCCGAGAAGGGCTTCATCATCGTTGGCCAGGACACTGACAGCTCGATGACCCCTGACGACCTGAACATGGGCTGGTGTGTGGGTCGCACCAAACCGTTCTCGTGGATCGGCTGGCGCGGCATGAACCGTGAAGACTGCGTGCGTGATCAGCGCAAGCAACTGGTGGGCCTCAAGCCGATCGACCCGAACGTCTGGCTGCCGGAAGGCGCGCAACTGGTGTTCAACACCAAGCAGGCGATCCCGATGACCATGGTCGGTCACGTGACCTCCAGTTACCTGCACAACTCCCTGGGCTATTCGTTTGCCATGGGCGTGGTCAAGGGCGGCCTGAACCGCATGGGCGAACGCGTGTTCGCGCCACTGGCGGACGGCAGCGTGATCGAGGCGGAAATCGTTTCTTCGGTGTTCTTCGATCCGAAGGGTGAGCGCCAGAACGTGTAGTGGCTCCAAGCCTTGCGGATGGGCAATGACACCGAGTCGGCCCATTCGCGAGCAAGTCGAGTCGTCGCACCGCCGCTCCCACAGGGGAACGCGGACAAATGTGGGAGCGGGCTTGCTCGCGAAGGCGGCAGCACAGCCACCACAGTAGCCGGAACCAACAGAATTCAGAAAGGGTGCCTTATGACCGCAGCCAATGTTTACCAACAACGCCCAACCACCGGGGAAAAGGCCGAGTCGTCGCTGCATCACGCCGACCTCGCCAGCCTGGTGGGCAAGGGCCGCAAGAGCGCTGGCGTGACCGTGCGCGAGAAGAAACTCCTGGGCCACCTGACCATCCGTGGCGACGCCCATGACGCCGCGTTTGCCGCAGGCGTACACAAGGCCCTGGGCATCGAACTGCCGGGCGCACTGGCCGTCATCGTCAAGGGCGAAACCAGCTTGCAATGGATGGGCCCGGACGAGTGGCTGCTGATCGTGCCGAGCGGCGAAGAATTCGCCGCCGAGAAGAAACTGCGTGAAGCGCTGGGCGACCTGCACATCCAGATCGTCAACGTCAGCGGCGGCCAGCAGATCCTCGAGCTGACCGGCCCGAACGTGCGCCAGGTGCTGATGAAATCCACCAGCTACGACGTGCACCCCAACAGCTTCCCGGTAGGCAAGGCCGTCGGCACCGTGTTCGCCAAGTCGCAACTGGTGATCCGCCACACCGCCGAAGACACCTGGGAACTGCTGATCCGCCGCAGTTTCTCGGACTACTGGTGGCTGTGGCTGCAGGATGCGTCGGCCGAGTACGGCCTGGCCGTTCAAGCCTGACACTTTCCCTTGTGGGAGCGGGCTTGCTCGCGAATACGGTGGGTCAGTTGGCATCAAGGTGACTGA
>NZ_JBSVXG010000121.1:0-18236 GCF_054070595.1 Pseudomonas sp. SDO55104_S430
GCAGTACGGTCTGTAGGAGCGAGGCTTGCCCGCGAATGAGGCGACCCGGTCTTCAGTCCGGATTCCGGTTCCAATACTTGAACAACGGCTCCGCCAGAAACAGCACAAACAACAACCGCATCACCTGCATCGCCGTCACCAGCGGCACCGACAGCTGCAACGTCTCCGCCGTCAGGCTCATCTCCGCAATCCCGCCGGGCATCATGCCCAACGTCAGCGAACGCAAATCCAGATGGGTGAGGGCACTCAAGCCCAGCGCCGCGCCGGTGGCAATCAACATGGTCAACACCGTGCCGACCAAAGTCCGCCCCATGAACGAAGGCGCGCGACGGAAAAACTGCCGGTTGAAGTGACAACCCAAACCGCTACCGATCAACCACTGACCGATCTGGCTGCCACCGTTAGGCAAACCGATGTGCAAATCCCAACCAATGCTCACAGCGGCACTGACCAGCAACGGTCCGAACAGCCAGGGATTGGGTTGCCGCAGACGCTCCCAGATCCAGGCCGCCAATGCGCCCGCAGGAAACAGCACCGCCAGCCAGCGCCAGTCGATGCTGCCCGCGTGAGAGATCGGCGTGCCATCGCCCAGCAGGTATTTGAACGCCGCCGGCACACAAAGCACCACCACCAGCACCCGCAGGCTCTGGCCCGCCGCCACGCGGCTGAGCACCGCGCCGTTGCGCGCGCCCAGATTGACCATCTCACCGGAACCGCCGGGCATGCTGGAGAAAAACGCGGTGGCGCGATCCTCACCGGTGCGCCGCATCAGCCAGACCCCGACCACCGCGGACAGACTGGTGACCAACGCACCGAAGAAGATCAGGCCGAAATGACTCAGCACCTGCTCCATCACCACAGGGGTGAAGTGCAGGCCGATGCCGATACCGACGATCCACTGGCCGCACTTGCGCCCGCCAGGGATTTCCGCCAATTGCCAGGGAGTCAGGCAACGCACCAGGATGATCGCCAGCAACGAGCCGACCATCCACGGCAGCGGCCAGCCGACCTGGCTGGCGAGGTAACCGCCCAGCAGGCCGACCAGTGGTGTGCCCCACCAGGCTTTGAAGGGTGTTCGATCAGACATCGGCAACCGCGCGACGAGCCACCGAACGTTTGCGCCAGATCCGCAGCAGCGGCAGCGACAGCATCAACACGGTCAGCACCCACACACCCATGGTGATCGGGCTCGACCAGAGGATCTCCAGCGCACCGTTGGAAATCGACAGGGCGCGACGCAGGTTCTGCTCCATCAGACCGCCGAGGATGAAGCCCAGCAGCACTGGCGACAGCGGGAAGTCCAGCTTGCGCAGGATGTAGCCGAAGATGCCGATGCCGACCATCAGGAACAGGTCGAACGTGGTGGCATGCACCGCGTAGACGCCGATCCCGGTAATGATGGCGATCACCGGTACCAGTGCCCAGTTCGGCACGGCGAGGATGCGGGTGAAGACGCGGATCATCGGGATGTTGAGGATCACCAGCATGATGTTGGCGATGAACAACGAAGCGATCAGGCCCCAGACGATGTCCGGTTGCTGTTGGAACAGCAGCGGACCCGGGGTGATGTTGTACAGCGACAGCGCGCCGATCATCACCGCCGTGGTGCCCGAGCCTGGAACGCCGAGAGTCAGCATCGGCACCAGCGCGCCGCAGGCCGAAGCGCCGATGGCGGTTTCAGGTGCCGCGAGACCGCGCATGTCGCCTTGGCCGAAAGTACCCTTGGCGCCGGCGATGCGTTTTTCGGTCATGTAGGCCACGGCGCTGGCCAGCGTCGCGCCCGCACCCGGCAACACGCCCATGATGAAACCGAACAGACCGCAACGCAGGTTCACGATGAACACTGCCGACGCTTCCTTGAAGTTGAACATCATGCGCCCGGTGGCTTTCACCGCTTCCTGGCCGCGATGGGTTTTTTCCAGCAACAACAGGATCTCGCTGATGGAGAACAGGCCCAGTACCAGTACCACGAACTGAATGCCGTCGGTGAGGTGGATGTTGTCACCGGTGAAGCGGTACACGCCGCTGTTGGCGTCGATGCCGACCGTCGACAGGAACAGGCCGATCAGTGCCGCGATGAAGGTCTTCAGTGGTCGATCACCGGCCATGCCGCCCAGGCAGACAATCGCGAACACCATCAACACGAAGTATTCCGCCGGCCCGAAGGCGATTGCCCATTTCGCCAGCAGCGGTGCGAACAGCACCATGCCGCAAGTGGCGATAAACGCACCAATGAACGAACTCCAGGCCGACAGCGACAACGCCACGCCAGCCAGGCCTTTGCGGGCCATCGGGTAGCCGTCGAGGGTGGTCATCACGGTGGAAGCTTCGCCGGGAATGTTCAGCAGGATCGAGCTGATCCGGCCGCCGTACTCGCAACCCAGGTACACCGCCGCCAGCAGGATCAGCGCCGATTCCGGTGGCAGGCCGAGAGCGAATGCGATGGGGATCAGCAGCGCCACGCCGTTGATCGGGCCCAGGCCCGGCAGCAGGCCGACAACGGTGCCGATCAGGGTGCCGGTCAGCGCCGTCACCAGATTGTAAGGGCTCAGCGCGACGCCGAAACCCTGTCCCAAATAACCAAGCGTATCCATATCAGTTCTCCAGAACGTCGAGCAGGCCCAGGGGTAGCGGCACGTCCATCAACTTGTCGAACAGCAGGTAGAGACCCACCGCCATCAGCGTGGTGACCACGATGCTGGGCAGCCAGCGACCGCCATACAGGCGCGCCATCGGGATGCCGATCAGGATGCTGCTGAGGATGAAACCCAGAGGTTCGAACAGCCCGGCGAAGATCAGCAGCAGCACGACGCAGATGCCAATCTTGTTCAGGGTTTCACGGTCCAGTATCGGGTCGTCTTCACTGTGCACGATGGGTGTCGGGCGAAACGCCATGTACAGCAATGCGCAACCCATCAGTGCGAGCATCAGCAACGGAAAGGCCCGGGGACCCACTGGTTCGTAGGAATATTCGGCCTGATACGGCCACGCCATCAGCGCCAGGCCCAGACAGACCAGCAGCAACACCGAGGCAAAAATACGTTGTAAGAGCATGACAAACTCCTGTGCCACGGCCCCGCGTTGACGGGACCGTGTTCGCTAGAGAGAGGCGATCACTGAATCAGGCCGAACTCTTTGGCCAGCACTTTGTAGTCCGCGACTTGCTTCTTCACGTAGGTGTCCAGTTCCGGGCCGGTCATGGCGAAAGGGAACAGTTCACGCTGGTCGCGCAGCTTGGCGAACTCAGGCGAAGCCAGCAGTTTGTCGAAGGAGTCTTTCCACCAGGCGTAGTCTTCGTCGCTGACTTTTGGCCCGAGGTAGAAGCCGCGCACCACCGGCCAGACGATGTCGTAGCCCTGCTCGCGAGCGGTCGGGATGTCCTTCATTTCCGGCTCGTCCAGACGCTTGTCGGAGAACACCGCCAGCAGGCGCATGTCGCCGCTCTGGATGTGCGGCATGGAGTCGGAGATGTCGGTGCTGCCGACCTGGATGTGGCCGCCGAGCAGAGCAGTGGCGATTTCACCGCCGCCTTCGAGGGCGACGTAACGCAGGTCGCGCGGGTTGATGCCGGCGGCCTTGGCGATCAGCGCGGTCTGCATCCAGTCCTGGCTGCCGACGGTGCCGCCGGAACCGATTACTACCTTGCTCGGATCTTTCTTCAGCGCCTGTACCAGATCGTCCAGGGTCTTGTAGGGCGAATCGCTCTTCACCGCGATGGCGCCGTAGCTGGTGCCGACGGCGGCGAGCCAACGCACATTGTTTTCATCGAAACGACCAAACTTGCCTTGGGCCAGGTTCAACAGCGAACCGCTGGACCAGGCAACCAGTGTGCCCGCATCCGCCGGGCGCTGGGCGACGACCGCGTTGTAGGCCACTGCGCCGACACCGCCGGGCATGTAGGTCACGCGCATCGGTTTGGTCAGCAGCTTTTCATTGACCAGTGCGCTCTGCGCCAGTTTGCAGGTCAGGTCGAAGCCGCCGCCGGGCGAGGCGGGCGCGATGCATTCCGGGCGTTTGGGCTCGGCCATCAGTTGGCCGGCGAACAGCACACAGCTGGCGGCGAGGGCGAAACGGCGCAGTGAACGATTCATTATTGTCTCCATGGGAGTTGTTGTTTTTCGGGATGATTCAGGTGCGACGATTTCGCAAGATGCCTTCGCGTTGATATCCGCCAGAGCGGAACCGCAGGCAGCCGGATTCGGCGCGGGCAAGCGTGAACAGGGGGAAACGCGGGGGAGGGCATAACGCTGGCTGGGCAGCATGGTGCAGTACCTCGGCTTATTGTTCTTATTGGCGAAAACGCTTCGTGGCGTTTTTCGGGGCGCTACATTCAAAACACGGCATGGAATGGTCAGCTTGAAACATTCCGTAACTCGACTCTAACCAGCGAACCTTTCGCTAACCTTTCATCAGGCTTTCAAGGTTTTTCGGGCTTCACAGCAGCGGACGTCGCTGTAAACTCCGCGCCAAAGAATGGCGTCGACCATCCCTGAACGAGGTAAAAATCCATGCGTGTTCTGCTCGTCGAAGACCATCTGCAGCTTGCCGAAAGCGTCGCCCAGGCGCTCAAGAGCACGGGTCTGACCGTGGATGTGCTGCACGATGGCGTGGCCGCCGACCTGGCGCTGGGTAGTGAGGATTACGCCATGGCGATTCTCGATGTCGGCCTGCCGCGCATGGATGGTTTTGAAGTGCTGGCGCGCTTGCGCAGTCGTGGCAAGAACCTGCCGGTGCTGATGCTGACCGCACGCAGCGACGTCAAGGACCGGGTCCACGGCCTCAATCTAGGCGCCGACGATTACCTGGCCAAACCTTTCGAACTCACGGAACTCGAAGCCCGGGTCAAGGCCCTGTTGCGCCGTAGTGTGTTGGGTGGCGAGCGGGTACAGCGTTGCGGTGTGTTGGCGTATGACCTTGATACACGTCGCTTCACCCTGGCTGAGGAACTGCTGACCCTGACGTCCCGCGAACAGGCGGTGCTCGAAGCACTGATCGCCCGTCCCGGTCGGGTGATGAGCAAGGAGCAACTGGCTTCTCAGGTCTTCGGACTGGACGAGGAAGCCAGCCCCGACGCCATCGAAATCTACGTGCACCGCCTGCGCAAGAAACTCGACGGGCAACCGGTGGCCATCGTGACCTTCCGGGGCCTGGGTTACCTGCTGGAAAGCCGCGATGCATAAGCCCAGCAGCCTGCGCTGGCGCCTGCTGTGGAACCTGGCGCTGTTGCTGGTGGTGTTGATGCTGGCCAGCGGCTTGAGTGCTTACTGGAACGGTCGCGAGGCGGCGGACACCGCCTATGACCGGACCCTGCTCGCGTCGGCGCGGACCATTGCCGCAGGCGTCACCCAGCGCGATGGCACACTCAGCGCCGACGTGCCTTACGTGGCCCTCGACACCTTCGCCTACGACAGCGCGGGTCGGATTTTCTATCTGGTCAACGACATCAATCAGAAACTGATTTCCGGTTACGAAAACCTGCCGCCACCACCACCCGGCACGCCGCGCACCGATGACTATCCAGCGCTGGCGCGTTTCTACAACGCGACCTATCAAGGCCAGAACGTTCGCGTTGTCAGCCTGCTCAAGCCCGTCAGCGAGCCGAACATGAACGGCATGGCGGAAATCCGCGTGGCCGAAACCGACGAAGCCCGGGTCAGCATGGCCCGCAGTTTGGCGGCGGACACTTTGCTGCGTCTGGGCATGCTCGCGGTGGGGGCTCTGATGATTGTCTGGTTTGCGGTCAGTGCCGCGCTGCGTCCGCTGGAGCGCCTGCGCACGGCGGTGGAAGAGCGGCAGCCGGATGATTTGCGGCCCTTGCCGCTGGTGGAAGTTCAGCATGAACTGTGGCCATTGGTGAGCGCACTCAATCACTTCACCGAGCGCCTGCGCGGGCAGTTCGAGCGGCAGGCGCAGTTCATCGCCGATGCCGCCCACGAATTGCGTACCCCATTGGCGGCGCTCAAGGCGCGATTGGAACTGGGCCTGCGTTCGAGCGAGCCGCAGATCTGGCGCGACACGCTGGAAACAGCGGCTTCGGGCACCGATCGCCTGACTCATCTGGCCAATCAATTGCTTTCGCTGGCGCGGGTCGAAAATGGCGCGCGGGCGATTGCCGAGGGCGGCGCGCAGTTGCTGGATCTGAGCCAGTTGGCGCGGGATCTGGGCATGGCCATGGCGCCGCTCGCTTACAAACGTGGCGTGGCACTGGCGCTGGAAGCCGATGAACCGGTCTGGCTGCGGGGCGAGCCGACCTTGTTGAACGAGCTGTTGAGCAATCTGGTGGATAACGCCCTGGCCCACACGCCACCGGGCGGCAACGTGATTCTGCGGGTGTCTGCGCCGGCAGTGCTGGAGGTCGAGGACGACGGACCGGGCATTCCCCTCGATGAGCGGGATCGGGTGTTCGAACGGTTTTATCGACGCAATCAGCAGGTGGCCGGATCAGGTCTGGGCCTGGCGATTGTCGGTGAAATCTGCCGCGCGCATCTGGCGCAGATCAGTCTGCATGATGGAGAGCAGGCGGGGTTGAAGGTACGGGTGAGTTTTGTGCCTGGCGAGTGATTCAACAATCTTGTAGGAGCGAGGCTTGCCCGCGAAGGCGTTTAACCAGCCGCCATCGATGGTGACTGGCATGCCGTCTTCGCGGGCAAGCCTCGCTCCTACAGGTATCTTGCGATCAATAGAACATCGAGCGGTTTTCTTCCAGATCCGCACACATCACCTTGTTGTCCGGGTCGATCCCCAGTTTGTTGAAGGCCGGCACGCTGAAGGGGTCGATGCGTGAAATCGGGTGATCGGTGTCCTTGTGGCAATACAGACTGGCCACTTGCACCAGGTCGACGTAATCAACCTGCGCCGATTCGCGCTTGAAGTTCAGATACAGCTGCGGCACTTGCACCAGAACGTCCGGAAACTCCCAGACCCTGAGCAGTTTATCCCCAAGCAACGGATGAATCTGGTCGATCACATGGTTGAGGCTGACCGGGTCGGACAGCAGTTCATAGTGATCTTCGGCGTAGGTCAGGATCGGCAGCACACCGATCTGATGCACCAGCCCGCCCAGCGCTGCCTGATCGGGCTTGAGCTGGGTGTAGCTGCGACACAGCGCGTAACTGACACCGGCGATTTCCAGGCTTCGGCGCCAGACATCGCGCATCTTCTGTTCCACCACCTCGGAGCGGGCATGGAAGATCTGCTCCATGACCAGGCCGATGGCCAGGTTGCTGCTGTAGTTGATGCCCAGGCGGGTGATCGCCGTGTGCAGGTCGGTGACTTCCTGGGTTGCGCGCAGCAGAGGGCTGTTGACCACCTTGATCAGCCGCGCGGACAGCGCCGCATCGCGGCCGATCACTTTGCTCAGGTCGCTGATCCCGATGTCCGGGTCTTCGGCGGCCTTGCGAATCTGTAACGCCACCTCCGGCAAAGTTGGCAGAACCAGGTCATCGTTATCGATGGCCTCAACCAAATCCCTTTGGACCTTTTCCGCCAGCTCGCTCATTTCGTTTCTCTAGGTGTCGCCAAAAGGTGTCGCTGAAAAGTGCCGTGTTTAGCGCTGGATTTCGCGGTCGCGGTCGAGTTCGTAAGGCAGGTCGAGCAACTGCAGGGCCGGGCCATCGAGTGCACCGACGTGCAGGTCACCGGCTTCGGCGGCTTCGGCTTGCAGCACCGCCAGCAGTTCGATGTTCTGTTCTGCACGGGCAGCCAGCACAACTTCGCCGATGGAGCTTGAATGAGCAGGGGAAAACAGTTGGGTACCGGGCTCAGGTAGTTTGCCGGCGTCCAGTTGCACGCGATACAGGCGGCGCTTGAGTTTGCCCAGGTACTGCATACGCGCGACGATTTCCTGGCCGGTGTAGCAGCCTTTCTTGAAACTCACGCCGCCAACCGCCTGCAGGTTGAGCATCTGCGGAATGAACAACTCGCGGGTGCCTGGCATCACTTGGCCGATACCTGCGCGGATCTGGCCCAGCAGCCATTGATTCAGATCACCTTCGGCCAGCAGGGCGCCGAGTTTGCCCTTGATGACGTCGGCCTGGTCGGCGGCGGCCCAGAGTTCTGCGCGATCAGGGGATACGCGAATGGTGATCAGCCCGTCGTTGCGCGCGACACTGTCGGTGTCTGCCGGCAGCTCAAGGCCCAGGCTGGTCAGCGCGGCATCGCCATGGTCGACGCCGAAGCGGACCCAGGCGGCGCTTTCGTCGGTCAGCTTGGACTTGGAGAACACCGCGTACTTTTTCAGGTCCGCCAGTTGCGGTTCGAGCAGCTCGCTGGCCAGGGCCAACAGCACGCCGTCACCTTCGAGCAGAATGCGGAAACTCGACTGCATCCGGCCTTTCTGCGTGCAGCGCGCGCCGAGGCTGGCTTGGGAGTCGCTGAGGTAGTTGAGGTTGCAGGTCAGTTGACCTTGCAGGAACTTGGCGGCGTCCGCACCGCGGACCGCCAGAACACCTTCATGAGACAGCGTGCAGAAAAAAGCAGAATCGGCCATGGGTCATCGCAGGGTAAAGAGTCTGGCGGACATGATAAGGGGGCGCCCTTGAAATGGGTAGTTCACAAAGGATCGTCGGTGCCCGACCAAAGCCGACTGTTCGATCAGGTCTGGGGCTGTATACTTGCGGCCCTATTTGAGGAGCGCTCCATGGTCGAAGATGTTGAACTGAATCGCCTCTACTGGCACAGCCGCCGCGGCATGCTTGAGCTTGACGTGTTGCTGGTGCCGTTCGTGAAAGAGGTTTACCCGCACCTCAACGAGGTTGATCGCGCCTGCTACGTCAGGTTGCTCGAATGCGAAGATCAGGACATGTTCGGCTGGTTCATGGAACGCGCCGAGTCGGAAGATCCGGAGCTTCAGCGCATGGTTCGCATGATTCTGGATCGTGTCCAGCCCAAGTAATTCGCTCGAATGCCGCTGGCATGCCTCACGGCAGTTGCTGGCGGCATATCTGTTGGCCCAGCTGTTCGCGCTGGGTTCGCTTTATCTTCTCTCCCTTCCAATCTGGGCCAGCCTGCTCGGCGCTGTTTGCTGCCTTGCGCACGGCGCCCGGGCATTGCCACGTCAAATTCTGTTGACTCATCCCGAGGCGTTTCGCGGCTTGCGGCGCGATGCCGACGGCTGGCAATTGTGGAATCGGTTGAAGGGCTGGCAGCCGGTGCAGCTGAGGCCGGACAGCCTGGCGCTGCCGTTGATCGTGGTGCTGCGTTTCCGTTTGCGCGGTGAGCGGCGAGTCAGGGCCATTTGCGTGCCCCGGGATTCGCAGGCGGCGGACTTGCACCGTCGCCTGCGGGTCCGTCTCAAGTTCAGTCGGCGTAGGTGGGCGGCACCAGAATAGTGTCCAGGGCCACCGGCAGCATGTTCGGATAGTCGAGGGTGTAATGCAGGCCACGGCTTTCCTTGCGTTCCATGGCTGACAAGATCATCAGTTCCGCCACCTGCGCCAGGTTGCGCAGCTCGATCAAATCGCGGCTGACCTTGTAGTTACTGTAGAACTCGTCGATCTCGTCGAGCAGCAGGCGCACCCGATGCTGAGCCCGCTGCAGGCGCTTGTTGGTGCGCACGATGCCGACGTAGTCCCACATGAACCGCCGCAATTCGTCCCAGTTGTGCGCAATGATCACGTCCTCATCGGAGTCGGTGACCTGGCTCGCATCCCAGACGGGGAGGGCGGTGGGCGCTGCGACCTGGGGCAATTGCTCAAGGATGTCGGCTGCGGCAGAACGTGCGTAGACAAAACACTCCAGCAGCGAGTTGCTGGCCATGCGATTGGCGCCGTGCAGGCCGGTGAAGCTGGTTTCGCCGATGGCGTAGAGGCCCGGTACATCGGTGCGACCGTGCTGGTCGACCATGACGCCGCCGCAGGTGTAGTGCGCCGCCGGTACCACCGGGATCGGCTGTTTGGTGATGTCGATAGAGAATTCGAGGCAGCGCTCGTACACCGTCGGGAAGTGCGTCTTGATGAAGTCTTCGGACTCGTGGCTGATGTCCAGGTAAACGCAATCGACGCCCAGACGCTTCATTTCATGGTCGATGGCCCGGGCGACGATGTCCCGCGGCGCGAGTTCCGCCCGAGGGTCGAAACGATGCATGAAGCGTTCGCCGTTCGGCAGCTTCAGGTGGGCGCCTTCGCCACGCAGGGCTTCGGTAATGAGGAAGCTCTTGGCTTGCGGGTGGTACAGGCAGGTAGGGTGGAACTGGTTGAATTCCAGGTTCGCCACCCGGCAGCCCGAACGCCAGGCCATGGCGATGCCGTCGCCACAGGCACCATCGGGGTTGCTGGTATAGAGGTAGACCTTGGCCGCGCCGCCGGAGGCGAGGATCACGAAACGCGCGCCGTAGGTGTCGACTTCGCCGGTGCTGCGATTGAGGACATAAGCGCCCAGGCAGCGGTCGCCTTCAAGACCAAGGCGTTTTTCGGTGATCAGGTCGACTGCCACCCGCTGTTCCAACAGCTCGATGTTCGAGCGCTGTTTGGCCTGGGTCAGCAGGGTTCTGAAAATGGCCGCGCCTGTGGCATCGGCGGCGTGGA
Source organism: Pseudomonas sp. SDO55104_S430 (assembly GCF_054070595.1). Taxonomy (NCBI): domain Bacteria; kingdom Pseudomonadati; phylum Pseudomonadota; class Gammaproteobacteria; order Pseudomonadales; family Pseudomonadaceae; genus Pseudomonas; species Pseudomonas sp. SDO55104_S430. The sequence continues at coordinate 10,524 of NZ_JBSVXG010000121.1, forward strand.
TGATGCGGCGATGACTGTGGCCGCCTTCGCGGGTCAGGTGGAATTCGAATCCGCCGTCCTCGCTGCTGAACTGTTCATCGCGGGTGAACGGCACGCCCTGGTCGATCAGCCATTGAATCGCTTCCTTACTGTGCTCGACGGTAAAGCGCACGGCGTCTTCGTGGCACAGGCCGCCGCCGGCATTGAGGGTGTCATCGACGTGGGATTCAACGGTGTCGGTGTCGTCCAGCACTGCCGCAACGCCGCCCTGGGCCCAGAAGGTCGAACCGTTGGCGAGGTCGCCCTTGCTCAATACGGCAATGCGCAAATGACCGGGCAAGGTCAGCGCAAGGCTCAAGCCGGCAGCACCGCTGCCAATTACCAGAACATCGTGTTGAAACTGTTGGCTCATTTCAGGATTCCGCTCAAGGCGACCCGGCAAAGGGGAAGCGCTGGACAACTGGACAGGCGAGTCAGGTTTGCGCACAGCCCACTAGTATATAGAGGGGTGGGGCGGCACAATAGCCGAGCACATATGGCATTGTGAAACTACTGTGACGAGAAAAACCTGACGCTTCGTCGGATGTTTTTTTCGCTGACTTGCCTGCTTGAGGACTGTATCGGGGATTTAACAGTCTTTTTCCATTCACAGTTGCACAATGTTGATGTCACACAGCTATAAATGTGTGGAACTTTTGCCAAAGGCCCAAGATCAATAGGCGGTTGCCTGAATTTAGGGACAGGGTCGGAATCGTGGAGGATTGTGATTGGATCCTGCCGGTGAAACTGACAAGAAGATTATTCGCGCAGCCGGGATATCTCGTGCTGCGTTTTTCGTGCGTGCCGAATCAGAGCCCGCAGGAAACTTGCCTGGAGGGGGAGAACTTTTGCGAAAAGCCCGAGTCTATGTTTGCAAGCCCGGTCGTTTAGTTTTGCAAGCCTCCTCCGTGCTTATTGAGGAGTGTTCATGCTAACCCAGGAAGAGGATCAGCAACTGGTCGAACGCGTTCAGCGCGGCGACAAGCGTGCTTTCGATCTGCTAGTGCTGAAATATCAGCACAAAATTCTCGGGTTGATCGTGCGGTTCGTGCACGACACCCATGAAGCGCAGGATGTGGCGCAGGAAGCCTTTATCAAGGCGTATCGCGCACTTGGAAATTTTCGCGGCGACAGCGCGTTTTACACGTGGCTTTACCGCATCGCCATCAACACGGCGAAAAACTATCTGGTTTCACGCGGCCGCCGGCCGCCGGATAGCGATGTCAGTTCCGAAGATGCAGAGTTCTACGATGGCGATCATGGCCTCAAGGATCTCGAGTCGCCAGAACGGGCTTTGCTGCGGGATGAGATCGAAGGCACCGTTCATCGAACCATTCAGCAACTACCTGAAGATTTACGTACGGCTTTAACTTTGCGTGAATTCGATGGTCTGAGTTATGAGGACATTGCGAGCGTCATGCAATGTCCGGTGGGCACCGTGCGCTCCCGGATCTTCCGCGCCCGGGAGGCCATCGATAAAGCCCTGCAGCCGTTGTTGCAGGAAAACTAATGACAGCGGCGACAGCCAAGAGAGGAACGCCATGAGTCGTGAAGCCCTGCAGGAATCGCTGTCCGCAGTGATGGATAACGAAGCGGACGAATTGGAATTGCGTCGGGTGCTCAGCGCCTGCGACGATGTTGAAACCCGTGAAACCTGGGCTCGTTACCAGATTGCTCGTGCGGCGATGCACAAGGATCTTCTGCTGCCACGTCTGGATATTGCAGCGGCCGTTTCCGCAGCTCTGTCCGACGAAGCCGTACCGGCAAAAGCCACCCGTGGTCCATGGCGCAGCCTGGGTCGTCTGGCCGTTGCTGCATCGGTAACGGTTGCCGTACTGGCAGGTGTTCGTCTGTATAACCAGGACGAAATCGCCGGTGTGGAACTGGCTCAGCAATCGACCCAGCAGAACCTGGCCGCTCCACAAGTGAAGGGCCCGGCTGTTCTGGCAGGCTATAGTGAGAGTTCGGACGCTACCGGCCCAATGGCCAACGGCGTATTGCAAGGGCAGCCAGGCTGGCACGATCAGCGTCTTCCAGGCTACTTGCGCCAACACGCTCAACAGGCTGCACTGAAAGGTACCGAGAGCGCTCTGCCTTACGCGCGTGCAGCAAGCCTGGAAAACCGTTAAGGAGGATCATGCGCGCCATACCTCTACTTACGCTTCTGCTTGGTGGCTGGTTCGTTGTGCCAGCCCACGCCGATGAAGCTCAGGACTGGCTGACCCGTCTTGGCCAGGCCGAGCAACAGCAAAGCTTTCACGGTACTTTCGTCTACGAGCGCAACGGTAGTTTTTCTACCCATGACATCTGGCACCGCGTTCAGGATGGCAAGGTCCGCGAGCGATTGCTTCAGCTCGACGGGTCGGCGCAGGAGGTCGTACGCATTGATGGACGTACTCAATGCGTCAGCGGCACCCTGATTGCGGGACTTGGGGACTCTCCCAATTCCGCGGCTCGTGCACTCGATCCACAAAAGCTCAAGAACTGGTATGACCTTGCTGTCATCGGCAAGTCGCGCGTGGCCGGCCGTCCGGCGGTGATTGTGTCGCTGACGCCTCGTGATCAGCACCGCTACGGTTTCGAACTGCATCTGGACAAGGAAACCGGTTTGCCGCTCAAGTCATTGCTGCTCGATGACAAGGGGCGACTTCTGGAAAGGTTTCAGTTCACCCAGCTAGACACTTCCAGTGTTCCTTCCGACAGCGATCTGCAGCCGGGCTCCGATTGCAAAGCCGTCAATCTTGAAAGCGATAAGGCTTCCGCGGTCAAGACTGCGCAAACCTGGCGTTCAGACTGGTTGCCGCCTGGCTTCGAGCTGACCAGCAGCACGGCGCGCAAGGATCCGGAGACCAAAACCCAGATCAACAGCCTGATGTACGATGATGGCCTTGCGCGTTTTTCGGTGTTCCTGGAGCCATTGAATGGCGCCACGGTGACTGACACCCGCACTCAGCTTGGTCCAACTGTCGCCGTTTCCCGCCGCATGACCACGCCGCAAGGCGAAATGATGGTGACTGTGGTCGGGGAGATTCCGGTCGGTACTGCCGAGCGAATCGCGCTATCGATGCGAACCGACGCTGCCACCACCAAGCAGTGAGCTGAAATCGAAATGTTTCGTGAGCATTTCAGTTTGCAAATACCCCGAGAATTTTTTATAGGTCAGAGCCCCTCGGCTCTGGCCTTGTTTGTTGTTCCCGAAACAAAGATACCGGCGTATCTTTTCCCGGGTTCCTTGTTCCATATCGCTTAACCATGCTCGTCGTAACGGGAGCCGTATGTCGATACCACGCTTGAAAGCTTATCTCTCCATTTTTGCCACCGTGCTGGTGCTCGGTCAGGCAGTCTCCGCGCAAGCGGCCGATCTGCCCGACTTCACCCAGCTGGTCGAGCAAGCATCGCCCGCAGTCGTGAACATCAGTACCACGCAGAAACTGCCGGACCGCAAAGTGAACCAGCAGATGCCGGATCTCGAAGGCCTGCCGCCGATGCTGCGCGAGTTCTTCGAACGCGGCATGCCACCACAACAGCGTTCGCCTCGCGGTGATCGTCAGCGTGAGGCGCAATCCCTGGGTTCGGGTTTCATCATTTCGTCTGACGGTTACATCCTCACCAACAACCACGTGATCGCCGATGCCGATGAAATTCTGGTGCGTCTGGCTGACCGCAGCGAGATGAAAGCCAAACTGGTCGGCACCGATACCCGTTCCGACGTGGCGCTGCTGAAAATCGAAGGCAAGGACCTGCCGGTGCTGAAGCTGGGCAAATCCCAGGATCTGAAAGCCGGCCAGTGGGTCGTGGCGATCGGTTCGCCGTTCGGCTTTGACCACACGGTGACCCAAGGCATCGTCAGCGCCGTGGGCCGCAGCCTGCCAAACGAAAACTATGTGCCGTTCATTCAGACCGACGTGCCGATCAACCCGGGTAACTCCGGCGGCCCGCTGTTCAACCTCAATGGCGAAGTGGTCGGCATCAACTCGCAGATCTACACCCGTTCCGGCGGCTTCATGGGTGTGTCGTTCGCCATTCCAATCGACGTGGCCATGGACGTTTCCAACCAGCTGAAAACCGGTGGCAAAGTCAGCCGCGGCTGGCTGGGCGTGGTGATTCAGGAAGTGAACAAGGATCTTGCCGAGTCGTTTGGTCTGGATAAGCCGGCCGGTGCGCTGGTTGCACAGATCCAGGACGATGGTCCTGCTGCCAAGGGCGGCCTGCAGGTTGGCGACGTGATCCTGAGCATGAATGGTCAGCCGATCGTGATGTCCGCCGATCTGCCGCATCTGGTCGGCGCGCTGAAAGCTGGCGCCAAGGCCAATCTCGAAGTGATTCGTGACGGCAAGCGCAAGAACGTCGAACTGACCGTCGGCGACATTCCTGATGAAGACAAGGACCTCAGCGCCTTGCCGAAATCCGGTGCCGAGAGCAGCAGCAATCGCCTGGGTGTTTCGGTGGTCGAAATCACTGCCGAGCAGAAGAAAACCTACGACCTCAAGGGCGGTGTGGTGATCAAGGAAGTTCAGGATGGACCTGCCGCCATGATCGGCTTGCAGCCGGGTGACGTGATTACCCACCTGAACAACCAGGCGATCGAGTCCACCAAGCAGTTCGCGGAGATCGCCAAGGCGCTGCCGAAGAATCGTTCGGTGTCCATGCGCGTTCTGCGTCAGGGCCGCGCCAGCTTCATCACCTTCAAACTGGCTGAATAATCCGGTTGTCGGCTGAATGAAAAACCGCCTCGAAAGAGGCGGTTTTTTTATGTCCGGAACAAATGGTGTCCGAGGTCGTCAGCCCATCATGTCCTTGATCATGCGCTCCTGTTCCATCAGCTCACGCTGACGGGCATCGATGCGCGAAGACAGCGGGAAGTTGCTGCCAGCCTTGCGCTTGGCGAAGTCCAGTTGCTGGATGGCCTGACGGTAGTCGCCCACCAGGGCGAAGTACTCGGCGCGCGCCTGATGCAGGCCGATGATGTTGCCCGACAGCCCGCGAGTCTCGGCCACCTGGTACCAGACATCCGGATCGTCCGGACGGGACTTAAGCAGGCCTTCCAGCGCTTTCTCGGCATCGGCGGTGCGGTTCTGTTTCAGGAAAAGGTCGACGCGCACCTGGTTCAGCGGATAGTTGCCAGGGTACTGCGCGAGCATCCGGTCCATGCGCGATTGAGCGTCCGGCAGTCGATTGTTGGTGATGTCCAGGTCGATCTGCGCAAGGTTGTAGATGATCTCGTTGGGCGCCTTGGCGAGCAGCGGTTTGAGATTCTCCCGGGCTTCGTTCAGCTGGCCGCCCTTGATCTGGGCGATGGCCAGCCCGTAGCGCGCGACATCGTTCTTCGGATTTTCATCCAGCAGCGCGCGGAATCGCTTGGCGCCCAGGCCCGGGGTTTCCTCGTAGATAAGCTGGACTCGCGCACGGATCAATTGATAACGCAGCGTGTCCTCAATGCCGCCCTGGGGCGCCTGCTCGGCGCGGTTGCGGGTGTCGGCGATACGCGATTCGGTCACCGGGTGAGTCAGCAGGAATTCCGGTGGCTTGGCGTCGAAGCGATATTGGCGGCCCAGGCGTTCGAACATCGAGGGCATCGAGCGCGGGTCGTAGCCGGCTTTTTCCAGATTGAGAATACCGATGCGGTCGGCTTCCTGTTCGTTCTGCCTCGAGAAGCGCCGTTGTTCCTGAATGGCCGCTGCCTGCGTACCGGCAATGGCGGCGATACCTGCATCGCCTGCACCGGCGGCGGCAATCACGATCCCGGCCAGCAGCGCGGCCATCATCGGCACCTGCATGCGCTGTTGCGCTTCCACGCCTCGGGCAAAGTGACGTTGCGACAAGTGAGCCAATTCGTGAGCCATTACCGAGGCATATTCGCCTTCGGTCTGGGCGTTAAGGAACAGGCCGCCGTTGACCCCGACAATCCCGCCAGGAGCGGCGAAGGCGTTGAGTTGCGGGCTGTTGATCAGAATGAATTCAAAGCGCCGGTCATTGACCTGGCTGGCCTCGGCCAGGCGATACACGCTGGATTCGACATAGTCCTTGAGTTGCGGATCATTGAGCTGCGACACCTGGCTGCGCAACAGTGCCAGCCATGCGCGGCCCAACTGGTATTCCTGTTGCGGAGAGACGATGGCAGAACTGGCGTCGCCGAGTGACGGCAGATCGTCGGCGAAGCCCGGTGAGGCGAGCAGGCAAGCGAGCGTCAGCAGGGTAGGGCGCAAAAAAGTCATGCACAAAGCCTTAGTCGACAAAGACCTTACTGTAGCCGGACACCAGCCTTGCGACCAGATATTCTAGGCAGCTCAATCATCTGTACCGGAGTGTTGCAATGACCGACGCTGTAGCCCATGACGTTGAACTGGACGCCAGTGGCCTCAATTGCCCGTTGCCGTTACTCAAGGCGAAGATGGAACTCAACCGCATGGCCAGTGGCGCAGTGCTCAAGGTGATCGCCACGGATGCAGGCTCGCAGCGCGACTTTCGCACCTTTGCCCGATTGGCCGGTCATACGCTGCTTCGTGAAGAAGACGAATCAGGCGTTTACCGTTATTGGTTGAAGAAGGCCTGAAACCCGCGACGTTTGTTCTTAAGGATTATTGATGTTCAAAGTGTTACGCGACTGGATTCAGCGCTACTTCTCCGATGAAGAAGCTGTGGTTCTGGCAGTCCTCCTTTTTCTCGCATTCACCGCCGTCCTGACCCTGGGCGGCATGCTTGCGCCCGTGCTGGCCGGGATGGTGCTGGCGTATCTGATGCAGGGCCTGGTGCTGAGTCTGGAGCGTCTGCGCGTTCCGGGTGGAGTGGCGGTCGGGCTGGTCTTCGCGCTGTTCATGGGCGTGTTGCTGGTGTTCATCGTGGTCGTGGTGCCGCTGCTCTGGCATCAATTGATCACCTTGTTCAACGAACTGCCCGGCATGCTCGCCAAGTGGCAATCGCTTCTATTGCTGCTGCCGGAACGCTACCCGCATCTGGTGTCCGACGAACAGGTGCTGCAGGCCATTGATGTGGCGCGGGGCGAGATTGGCAAGTTCGGGCAGTGGGCGCTGACGTTCTCGCTGTCGAGCCTGCCGCTGTTGGTCAACATCATGATCTACCTGGTGCTGGTGCCGATCCTGGTGTTTTTCTTCCTCAAGGATCGGGTCATGATCGGTGAGTGGGTGCGCGGTTATCTGCCCCGGGAGCGCGCCTTGATCACCCGAGTTGCCCACGACATGAACAGGCAGATCGCCAACTACATTCGCGGCAAGGTGATCGAGATCTTCATCTGCGGCGGCGTGACCTACATCGCTTTCGTCATTCTGGAACTCAACTACGCGGCGCTGCTGGCGTTGCTGGTGGGTGTGTCGGTGGTGGTGCCCTACGTCGGAGCCGTGGTGGTGACCGTGCCGGTGCTGCTGATAGCGCTGTTCCAGTGGGGCTGGAGCGATCAGTTCATCTATCTGATGGCGGTCTACGGGATTATCCAGACACTGGACGGCAACGTGCTGGTGCCGTTGCTGTTCTCGGAAGCAGTCAATCTGCATCCGGTGGCGATTATCTGTGCGGTGCTTCTGTTTGGCGGGCTGTGGGGATTCTGGGGGGTATTCTTTGCGATTCCCCTGGCGACCCTGTTCAAGGCGGTGCTTGATGCGTGGCCGCGCAAGGAACCGATGGTGGCGCCGTTGCTTTGAGGGCCTCTTCGCGGGCAAGCCTCGCTCCTACAAAACCGTA
>NZ_JBSVXG010000122.1:0-17963 GCF_054070595.1 Pseudomonas sp. SDO55104_S430
TACAGGGGATGACACCTTTTCTGTAGGAGCGAGGCTTGCCCGCGAAGGCGTTCGTATGAACGCCCGCCTGATGCTAATCTGCACCCCACTTGTCGAGCCGCAACCCGCCCAGGGTTCAGGGAAGACGACCACATTTCAGTAACGGACATTGATCGGGTCATTCATGAATAAATCAGCAGGCGTGCTTCTGGGAATCGTTGTGGCCATCGGCGCAGTCAGCGCCGGCGGCGCGTGGTACACCGGCACCAAAATCGAAAGCGTGATCAACACCTCCCTGGCCGACGCCAACCAGCAATTGCAGGCGGCGATGGTCGGCCATAAAGGCACCGCCAAAGTGGAACTGGTGTCGCTGGAGCGCCACGTTTTCAGCAGCACCGCGCACTACCGCCTGAAGGCCGAGGGTGAAATGTTCGGCGAGGCGCCGGTCGAATTGCTGTTCGTCGACAAACTCGAACACGGCCCGCTGCCATTCTCTCGTCTGATGACGCTCAAGCTGCTGCCGGTCATGGCCACCAGTCACTACGAACTGGAAAAAACGCCGCTGACCGAAAAGTGGTTCGCCGCCACCAAGGACGCATCGCCGCTCAAGGGCGTGGTCAACATCGGTTACGACAACTCCACCAACGGTTCGCTGGAATTGCTGCCGGTGGAAACCGCGCTGGATGACAAGTCCAGCGTGAAATTCTCCGGTCTCAAAGTCGACGTTTCCGCCAGCGCCGAAGCGAAGAAGGTCAAGGCCGACGGCTACATGGACAGCCTCAAGCTGGTAACCGTCGCTGAAGATCAGGCACCGGTGCAGGTCGAGTTGAGCGGCCTGACCCTGGCCAGCAACCTGAACAAAAGCACCTACGGTTACTACACCGGTGAAAACACCCTCAGCCTGACCAACAGTAAGACCACCTTCAGCCCGAAACAGACGGTGCTGGGTTTCAAGAATTTTGAAATGAAGAACCAGACCCAGGAATCGGGCACCACCGCTTCGGGGCGTGCCGATTACAAGATCGACGAAGTAACGCTCAACGACAAAAAGGTCGGTTCGGTGCAGATGGCCTTGAGCCTGAAGAACCTCGATATTCCGTCGACCATGGCGTTGATGGAGATTTACCAGACCAAACTGCAGCCGTACGAGCAGGCGGTTGCCGAGGCCACTGAAGCCGGTCAGCCGGCACCGGAGCTGAACCTGACCGAAGCCGAAGAAGCAGTGCTCAAATCCAATCTGGAGAAGCTGCTGGCTGCCGGCCCGCAGGTCGCGCTGGAAAACCTGTCGCTCAAGACTACCAATGGCGAAAGCCGCGCCAACCTGGTGCTGGACCTGACCAAACCGCCATCGGTTGAAGTGCCTGCCGACCAGCTGGTTCGCCAGTTGATCGCCTTGCTGGATCTGAATCTGCAAGTGTCCAAGCCGATGCTCGTCGACATCCTCACCCTGCAATCGCAGCTGGATGGCCAGACTGATGCCAAGTTGATCGCCGATCAGGCGACTGCTTCGGCGGACATGTTCAGCAGCATGGCCGTGGGTTCGCAACTGGCGAAGCTCGATGGCAACAACGTCGTGAGCAAGCTGCATTACGCCAACAATGAGGTGGATTTCAACGGGCAGAAAATGACGGTTGAGCAGTTTGTTGGATTCTTGATGAGCAAGTTTGGTGGGACTGTGCAGGTTCAATAACCTGGCTTCACACCAACCCCTGTAGGAGCGAGCACGCTCGCGATGGACGTCAACGATAACGCTGGCTTCCTGACACCCAGCGGCGTCTGCGCCTCCATCGCGAGCATGCTCGCTCCTACAGGATCCGCGTCCCCATTCATTTCGTCACCTGGATCCGAGACTTGTGTAGGACGGTTCCGAAGCGTGCAAACCCCGTTGTATTGGCTTTGGGCGCTCGCCTATTGTTCGACGTCGCCGGCAGAACGGCGATAGACCTTAGCCGGTCGTTTGAGAAGAAAGCACGAGCGCCCGTATAATCGCGGCGCTTTTTGCTGCCTGACATATGTCTATGGTGGCTGTGCGTGGGACACCTACGGGTGTGCCGGGTTTCCTCTCACCGGTCGGCTAACCCCCGTACAGCTACCACCTCATTCGATTAGCCGCGGAGAAGGGTGGGAGTTTCATCATTAAGAGGAAATTCAAACCATGTCCAAATACCGCCCACTCGAAAGCAACTTCAGCGTCGGCCCAACCCTCTACATCGACACCGAAGCCCGCGCGTCTGACCTCCTCGAAACCGCCACCCACCGCATCAAAGCCGCGCGCAATCTCCTCAACAGCATCACCTGCCTATGCATCAAAGACGCCCAAGGCCACGACCTCGAACACTTCGCCAACGCCGCCCACATCCTCATCCAGGACGGTTGCGAAGCCCTGAACGCCCTAGGCTGGAAGCTCGAAATAAAAGCCTGACAACACCGCCACCCCCTGTAGGAGCGAGCACGCTCGCGATGGAGCTCCAGACACCGCGGGAAATCAGACACCCCGCGTTATCGTTGGCGACCATCGCGAGCATGCTCGCTCCTACAGGATCTGTGTCAGCCCCGAATAAACCGCCAACCTGCATCTGCGGCCAGACGTTCCAGACCTAATCTCGATGCTCAGCCAAATCCCACTGCCAACGCGCGAAAGGTCCGGCTATAGTTTGCACGCCGACCACGGCCCCACCCCGCACAAGGTGCTCCGGAATGACCCGATTGACCTCATTGAAACCTTGGCTCGCGGCTTTGGCAGTCGCCTTTTGCGTGCAGATGCCAGCGCAGGCCGCCAAAGAGGCCTTCACCCTGAACATCCCGGGCGTGTCCGATGATCGCCTGTTCACCTCGGCCGCCGCCAGCGATGCCCAGGGTTGCGGCGGGCACAACGTGTCTCCGGCCCTGGCCTGGAACGCCGGCCCCGCGGGTACCCAAAGCTACGCCATCGTCATGCACGACCCGGACGGCCAGAAAGGCCAAGGCGTCGATCACTGGGTGCATTACGGCATCAAGGCCAGCACCCGTCAGATCCCGGCCGGTGTCGGCGCCAAGTCCGCGTTCGAAGGCATGGGCGGCACCAACAGCAAAGGCAGCACCGGCTACGTTGGCCCGTGCCCGCCGGTGGGCGACAGCGCGCATCACTACATCATCCAGCTCTACGCCCTGGACCTGGCGCCGGATGCGTTGCCTGCGGGCCTGACCCGTGCGCAGTTCCTGGAAAAAATCAAAGGCCACGTGCTGCGCAACAGCAGCGTAGTGCGGCGTTATCACCGCTGAAAAATTTTTCACAGCGGCTTAACCCGAATAAAAAGGGCTGCCCGTCTCACAGGATGAATGGATCAATTTCATCCTGAGGTCAGCCCCCATGTCCCTTCCCCTGCATTTCCTCCGCCCGGCCGCCCAGGGTTTCGCCGCCGGGTTGCTGCTGGCCGTTGCCGGTTGCGGCGTTTCATCCAAACCCGAATCCGTGGCGGTGCCTTCACCGATCGCATTGAAAACCGAAGCGTTGGTCCAGCAGGAAGCACCGATGGCCGACGCCGCCGTGGTCGGTGGTGCGCAGGCCAAACGCAGTGTGCGCGTGGCGTCGATGGCGAATGTTGCGCCGATGCCGGCCGCAGAAGCTTATCCACAGGGCTATCGCGACGAGCAGCGGGAGCAATACCAAACGATTGTGGATAACCCTATCCACAGCGTCCTTGAAGCACCGGTTTCGACCTTCAGCGCCGACGTCGACACCGGCGCCTACGCCAACGTCCGGCGTTTGCTCAACCAGGGGCGCCTGCCGCCGGAAGGGGCGGTGCGGCTGGAGGAAATGGTCAATTACTTCCCCTACGACTACGCCCTGCCCACCGATGGCTCGCCCTTTGGCGTGACCACCGAGCTGGCGGCCTCGCCGTGGAACCCGCACACCCGCCTGCTGCGCATCGGCATCAAGGCGAGCGACCGCGCGGTGGCGGAGCTGGCGCCGGCGAACCTGGTGTTTCTGGTGGACGTGTCCGGCTCGATGGATCGCCGCGAGGGTTTGCCGCTGGTCAAAAGCACGCTGAAGTTGCTGGTCGATCAATTGCGCGAACAGGATCGCGTGTCGCTGGTGGTCTACGCCGGCGAATCCCGTGTGGTGCTGGAACCCACTTCCGGACGGGAGAAAGCGAAAATTCGTACAGCCATCGACCAATTGACTGCAGGCGGCTCAACCGCCGGCGCGTCGGGCATCGAACTGGCTTATCAACAGGCGCAAAAAGCCTTTATCCCCAAGGGCATCAACCGCGTGCTGCTGGCCACCGACGGTGACTTCAATGTGGGCATCAGCGACTTCGACAGCCTCAAGCAAATGGCTGTGGATAAACGCAAAACCGGCGTTTCCCTGACCACTCTGGGTTTCGGTGTTGATAACTACAATGAACAGCTGATGGAACAATTGGCCGATGCCGGCGATGGCAACTATGCCTACATCGACAACCTGCGCGAGGCCCGCAAAGTGCTGGTGGATCAACTCGGCTCGACCCTCGCCACGGTGGCGAAGAACGTCAAGTTGCAGGTGGAGTTCAACCCGGCGCAGGTCAGCGAATACCGGCTGCTGGGTTATGAAAACCGCGCGCTCAAGCGTGAGGATTTCAGCAACGACAAGGTCGATGCCGGTGAAATCGGTGCAGGACACACGGTGACGGCGTTGTACGAAATTGTCCCGGCGGGGGAGAAGGGCTGGCTGGAACCGCTGCGCTACGGAAAGTCGGATGCCGCGGTTGCCGACAAAAATGGAGAAATGGCGATGCTGCGTGTGCGTTATCAACTGCCGGAAGGTGGGAAAAGTCGTCTGATCGAACGGCCGATTGTGAACGCGCCAGCAGGCAAGCCTAGCGATGACTTGCGCTTTGCCGCGGCGGTGGCGGCGTTTTCCCAGCAGCTCAAGGATGGCCGCTACACCGGTGACTTCAGCTTCAAGGACACCGAAGCCCTGGCCCGTGGCGCACGGGGCGACGACCGCTTCGGCCTGCGCGCCGAGTTCGTGCAACTGGTGGAGCTGGCGCAGAGCCTGCGCACCACCACCGCGTCGAATTCAACCGCCACTGAACAACGGATCGAATAGTGAGCCGACTCAAGGGCTTCATCAGCCAGCTGTTCGCCTCCAGCAACAGCACCGAGGCCAGCAGCGACGAATCGCTGCTGGCCCGCTATCGCGAGGGTGACGGCGCGGCGTTCGAGATTCTGTACGCGCGCCACCGCCAGGGATTGTTCCGCTTTCTGCTGGGGCTCAGCGGCAGCGCGGAGCGGGCCGAGGAGGTCTATCAGGAAACCTGGCTGAGCCTGATCCGCAGCGCCAGTCAGCCACAGGGCAGGGCGACTTTTCGTACATGGCTGTACCAGATTGCCCGCAACCGCCTGATCGATCACTGGCGCAAGCACGGCATCCATCAGCCGCTGCACGACAGCTACGATGAACAAGCCCACGCCCAGGCCGACGACGCAGCCGACCCTGCGCAACTGCTGAGCCTGAGCCGCGACAGCCAGCGCCTCGACGCCGCCCTGCAAGCCTTGCCGGCCGATCAGCGCGAAGTGTTCCTGCTGCGCGCCTACAGCGATCTCGACCTGCCGCAAATCGCCACCCTCACCGAAACACCGCTGGAAACGGTCAAGAGCCGCCTGCGTTACGCCCAGCAAAAACTGCGTCGGCTGCTGGCCGAAGAGGTACTGACATGACTGACTCCAAGCGAACAGACCAAGTGATCGAACACTACCGCGAACAAGCCACCGGCAAACCACCGGCCCACCTCGATGCCGCCATTTTGGCCGTCGCCCGCAACCAATTGCCTGCGCCGAAACCGAGCCTGTGGCAACGCTGGATCCGCGCCTGCCAACAACCCCGCTGGCAAGTGGCATTCGCCAGCCTCGTCGGCGTCGCACTGATGCTGGCGCTGGTACAACGCACGCCCGAATCCGTACCACGCTACGACTTCGCCCCGGCCCCCAAAGCCGCCGCGCCCATGTCCAAAAAAGAAGCCGAACCCTCGGCCGCCCGCTCACTCAATGCCCCAGCCGGAGCCATGCCCGCACCCGTAGCGCCGATGGCCGAATCCGCCGCCCCGGCACAACTCGAATCCTTCAGCGCCGACAGGGCCGACGAAGCTAAAGCAAGCAAGCGCAAGGCCGCTCCCGTGAAATCTCTGGACGAACAACTGCACGAAGTCATCCACCTGCAAAAAACCGGACAAACCCAGGCCGCCGACAAACTGCTCGCCGACCTGCAAAAACGCTTCCCCAAGGAAAACCTCGACGCCCGACTCCAGCAATTGCAGAAAAACTGATCGGCAAACCACACGACCAATTGGCAACAAGGCCCGAAAACGCGCACTATCGGGCCATAGCCGATGCGTTGGAGGATGCCGTGGCAAAAAAAATCGACCGCATCGCCCAAATGCTCAACTGCCCGGAAAAGGGCGAAGAACTCAGGCGCGCGATTACCGAGAGCCGTAAGGATTTTCTGATGAACCAGCCGGAAGCGGCTGAGGATGAGGAACTGGAAGAGGAGTTCTTCGAGGGGGATGAGGATGACGAGTTTGAGTGGTGGACGGATTGAAAAAACACACTCGTCCGGCCGCCGACCATCTACCGAACTCAGCCGATCTACAGCCGCAGGCTACTGACCTTCTTGAAGCCATTTCGGCCAGCCGCAATGATCGGCGTCCGGTCATTGCTGCCGATGCAATATTTGCCGAGCTTGATGCATTGGTGAATGAAATAGCCGCCGAGAAAAACCATTCTGCAGGACTTGTCGCCCGGGATAATCCCGAACGGTTTTGAGTTTCAAACGCCCACAAAAAAGCCTCAGACCCATCGGACCTGAGGCTTTTTCACATCGATTCATGGCGCACCAGGCGGGATTCGAACCCACGACCCCTGCCTTCGGAGGGCAGTACTCTATCCAGCTGAGCTACTGGTGCAGCGGGCGCCATGATACGCATATGCATGGCAGGCGTCCATGCTGCTGAATCGCCTGTGTTTTTTTAAAGCTGTAACGCGCGTTTGCTACGTTGATCAGAAAAACGCGGCAATAAAGGCTAATTCGTTCTTTTTTTCGAACGCCCTATTGTCCTTTACCCCCTTTGATCCTAGGATTCGTTTGAGATTTCAAACGCTCTTGTCTGGGTGCTGAACCGCACGAATCCAATACGTGCGCTATTTATGTGCTTCAGCCCGGTGAATGATTTCCCTGACGGCAGCCTACCCAGGCGCCTTTCTACAATCATAATTTGCTCCGCGCGTGCGCGGTGCTGTTAAGGAAAGCCGACATGCAGCTTAAAGACACCCAGTTGTTCCGCCAGCAAGCCTTCGTCAATGGCGCTTGGGTCGATGCGGACAGTGGTCTGACCATCAAGGTCAACAACCCGGCAACGGGCGAAATTCTGGGCACCGTGCCGAAAATGGGCGCTGCCGAAACCCGTCTGGCCATCGAAGCTGCTGACAAGGCGCTGCCGGCCTGGCGTGCACTGACCGCCAAAGAGCGTGCGGGCAAACTGCGTCGCTGGTTCGAACTGATGATCGAGAACCAGGAAGACCTGGCTCGTCTGATGACCCTCGAGCAGGGCAAGCCGCTGGCCGAAGCCAAGGGCGAAATCGTTTACGCCGCTTCGTTCATCGAGTGGTTCGCCGAAGAAGCCAAGCGCATCTACGGTGATGTGATTCCGGGCCACCAGCCAGACAAGCGCCTGATCGTGATCAAGCAGCCGATCGGCGTGACCGCTGCCATCACTCCATGGAACTTCCCTGCCGCGATGATCACCCGTAAAGCCGGCCCGGCCCTGGCCGCCGGTTGCACCATGGTGCTCAAGCCTGCTTCGCAAACTCCTTTCTCCGCCCTGGCCCTGGCCGAACTGGCTCAGCGTGCCGGCATTCCTGCTGGTGTGTTCAGCGTTGTAACCGGCAGCGCCGGCGACATCGGCAGCGAACTGACCAGCAACCCGATCGTGCGCAAACTGTCGTTCACCGGTTCGACCGAAATCGGTCGTCAGCTGATGTCCGAATGCGCCAAGGACATCAAGAAAGTGTCCCTGGAACTGGGCGGCAACGCTCCGTTCATCGTGTTCGACGACGCGGACCTGGATAAGGCCGTCGAAGGCGCGATCATTTCCAAATACCGCAACAACGGCCAGACCTGCGTCTGCGCCAACCGCCTGTACATTCAGGACGGCGTTTACGATGCGTTCGCCGAGAAGCTGAAAGTGGCCGTCGCCAAGCTGAAGATCGGCAACGGTCTGGAAGAAGGCACCACCACTGGCCCGCTGATCGATGAGAAGGCTGTGGCCAAGGTGCAAGAGCACATCGCCGACGCACTGAGCAAAGGCGCGACCGTACTGGCCGGTGGCAAGGCGATGGAAGGCAACTTCTTCGAGCCGACCATCCTGACCAATGTGCCGACCAACGCTGCCGTGGCCAAGGAAGAAACCTTCGGTCCTCTGGCGCCGCTGTTCCGCTTCAAAGACGAAGCCGAAGTGATCGCGATGTCCAACGACACCGAGTTCGGTCTGGCCTCGTACTTCTACGCTCGCGACCTGGGTCGTGTGTTCCGTGTGGCTGAAGCTCTGGAATACGGCATGGTGGGCGTCAACACCGGTCTGATCTCCAACGAAGTCGCGCCGTTCGGCGGCATCAAGGCTTCGGGCCTGGGCCGTGAAGGCTCCAAGTACGGCATCGAAGATTACCTGGAAATCAAATACCTCTGCCTGGGCATCTAAGCTCGAAGGCTTGGCATTGCTTCAAGCGCAAAGGGCACGAGAGCGCTGTCCCTTTGCGCCGCTTCAAACGGGAATTTTCTTTGTGGCCGGGAACGCCGTGGCAGTCGATCATCGCATGCTGCCACCGTTGAATCCCCGCCGCGTCATCCTTGAACCACGCCGCCCGATGAGCGGCGAATGAGGAATGTAATGAGCAAGACTAACGCTGATTTGATGGCCCGCCGTGTAGCCGCTGTTCCACGTGGTGTTGGCCAGATCCACCCGATCTTCGCCGAGTCCGCGAAGAACGCTACCGTGACTGACGTTGAAGGTCGTGAGTTCATCGACTTCGCCGGCGGTATCGCTGTACTGAACACCGGCCACGTGCACCCGAAAATCATCGCCGCCGTGACCGAACAGCTGAACAAGCTGACCCACACCTGCTTCCAGGTTCTGGCCTACGAGCCGTACGTGGAATTGTGCGAAAAAATCAACGCCAAGGTGCCAGGTGATTTCGCCAAGAAAACCCTGCTGGTCACCACCGGTTCCGAAGCTGTAGAAAACGCCGTGAAAATCGCCCGTGCCGCCACTGGCCGTGCCGGCGTGATCGCCTTCACCGGCGCTTATCACGGTCGCACCATGATGACCCTGGGCCTGACCGGTAAAGTCGTGCCTTACTCGGCCGGCATGGGCCTGATGCCAGGCGGCGTATTCCGCGCGCTGTACCCGAACGAACTGCACGGTGTGAGCATCGACGATTCGATCGCCAGCATCGAACGCATCTTCAAGAACGACGCCGAGCCGCGTGATATCGCTGCCATCATCATCGAGCCGGTTCAGGGCGAAGGTGGTTTCTACGTCGCTCCGAAAGAGTTCATGAAGCGTCTGCGCGCTCTGTGCGACCAGCACGGCATCCTGCTGATCGCTGACGAAGTACAGACTGGCGCTGGCCGTACCGGCACCTTCTTCGCCATGGAACAGATGGGCGTTGCCGCCGACCTGACCACCTTCGCCAAATCCATCGCTGGCGGCTTCCCGCTGGCCGGTGTGTGCGGCAAGGCCGAACACATGGACGCCATCGCTCCAGGCGGCCTGGGCGGCACCTACGCCGGTAGCCCGATCGCTTGCGCCGCGGCCCTGGCCGTGATGGAAGTGTTCGAAGAAGAAAACCTGCTGGACCGCTGCAAGGCAGTCGGCGAGCGTCTGGTCACTGGCCTCAAAGCCATCCAGGCCAAGCACCCGGTGATCGGCGAAGTCCGTGCCCTGGGCGCGATGATCGCGGTTGAGCTGTTCGAAAACGGCGACAGCCACAAGCCGAACGCTGCAGCCGTGGCTTCCGTTGTGGCCAAGGCTCGCGACAAGGGTCTGATCCTGCTGTCCTGCGGCACCTACGGCAACGTTCTGCGCGTCCTGGTACCGCTGACCTCGCCGGACGAGCAACTGGACAAAGGTCTGGCGATCATCGAAGAGTGCTTCGCTGAGCTCTGATTACCCAGTGTGACCTGCCTCACAAAAAACCCGCTTCGGCGGGTTTTTTCATGGCTGCGCAAATGTCTGCGGCACTTTTGCGCTGTATCGAAAGGCCAGCATTGGCTAAGGTTTCCGCATTGCCAGGGAGAGCTGTATGACAGTTGTCATTTTACCCGCCGTTCCGAGAGTGCTGATCGCCGAGGCCGACCCCTGGTCCCGGGATCTGCTCAAGGAAGTGTTGTTGAACGTACGCTGCGATGCGCGTCTGGATTTGTGCGCCAACGGCCAGCAGGCGCTGGAGTTGCTGGCAGCCAATCCCTATGACCTGGTGATCGCCGACTGGGAGTTGCCGGGCGTGGATGGCCTGAATGTGTTGCGCAGCGTTCGCCAGCGCAAACGCAATCCGCCGTTGCCGTTCATTCTGATGAGCAGCCGCAACGACAGCGCCAGCGTGCGTGAGGCCTTGCCGCTTGCGCCCGCCGCGTATCTGACGAAGCCGCTGAACATGGAAGGCCTGACTCACCGCCTGCAGGATCTGCTGGTCAATGCCGGTGAAGAGGTCGCCTGTGAGGTGCCGTCGCTGGCGCCGGGCATGACTTTGTCGGTGTACCTGGAGCGGCGCCGAGAGCTGGCCGAAGGTGCGCCGTTGATGACTGACGTGCAGTTGGCGGTCAGTCGCAGCCTCAACCCAAATGGTCTGGATCTGTCGAAACTGGAGCACGAGATCCGCACCGATCCGCAGGTCACCGCAGTGCTGATCGCCGCTGCCAATAGCGCCGCGCAGCACAATGGCGGGGCGGTGCAGACCCTGTCCCAGGCGCTGCACAAGCTGGGGACCGGGCAGAGCATGAACCTGATCCTGGGGCTTTCACTCAAGCGCAGCGCCAGGCTCAGCGATCCGAACCTGGCGGACTACGCCGAGCGCAATTGGGGCCTGTCGCTGCACACCGCCGAATACGCCCGCACCCTGGCGCGTTTGCTCGATCTGGATCAGGCGCGCTGCTATTGCGCAGGCGTCCTGCATCGCCTCGGGGATCTGGCGCTGTTGCGCTGCCTGCAGGAGTGGAAGCAGGCCGGTGGCGAGCTGGACGATCAGGAGGAGGTGGGCGATGTGCTCGCCGAATTCGGCGCGGCCTATGGTTCGGCCCTGCGCACTCGCTGGCGCCTGCCGCTGGAGCTGCGACAGCTGATCGCGGCCTGTTATCAGCTCGGTGGCGGGGTTTATTCCCGTGAAGCGCTGGTGATGAACATGGCCGCGCAACTGGCGCGGCTGACGGAGCATGAAGGGGTTGAGGAGCTGGCGAAAAGCCGGACGGCGCGGTTGCTCAAGATCGGCTTGCCGGAGTTGATGCGGATGCGTAAATAACGCGCAGACCCCTTGTAGGAGCTAGCTTGCTCGCGATGGTCGTCAACGATGACGTTGGGCCTCTGGCACCCAGCGGTGTTTTCGAATCCATCGCGAGCAAGCTCGGCTCCTACAGGATTGCGGCGTACACAAAGGAACATTGTGGGAGCGGGCTTGCTCGCGAAGGCGGTGTGTCAGTCACTATCGTCGGTGGCTGACACGGCCTCTTCGCGAGTAAGCCCGCTCCCACATGGGGTTCTGTGGTGGCTGGATCAGCCGGTCACGATCCTGTTCTTGCCATCGCGCTTGGCCTGATACATCGCCGCGTCCGCCCGGGCGAAGAGGCTGTCCAGGCTTTCATCCGCATCGTCGAGGCTGGTCAGCCCCTGGCTCACGGTGATCCCGAACGTTTGCCCGTCATGTTCGAAGCTCAGCCGCTGAATCTCACGCTGCAAGCGCTCCGCCACCTGCAACGCCATCTCCGGCGTACACCCAGGAAACACCGCGGCGAATTCCTCGCCACCAATGCGCCCGAACAGATCACCACGACGCAATGCGGCCCGCCCGCTGTCGGCGATGCGTTGCAGCACGTTGTCGCCTTCCTGGTGGCCGTAGGTGTCGTTGATCACTTTGAAGTCATCGATGTCCAGCATCAGGAACGACAGCGGCGTGCCGTGTTGCCGCGCCAGTTCGAATTCCTCGTGGGCGCCTTCGAAGAAGTGGCGGCGGTTGCTGCTGCGGGTCAGGGCGTCGGTGGTGGCCAGGCGTTGCAGCTCGGTTTCCATGCGCTTCTTGTCGGTGATGTCTTCGGCGATGCCGACGATAATCACCGGCTGCCCAGGCTCGGCCTGACGGTTGATGAAGCACTTGTCGCTGATCCAGCGCAGTTGGCCGTCGGCGTCGATGATCCGGTACTCGCGGTCTTCCACTTCGCCCTTGACCAGCACCTCGGCGAGGCTGCGTTCGGCGTATTCCAGATCGTCGGGGTAGATGCTGTCGCGCCACTGGTTGTAGTCGGCCAGCAGCGAGTCGGCGCTGTGGCCGAAGATCCGTTCATAGGCGGGGCTGACATACAGCACCTGTCGCGTTTCCCAATTGAACGCCCAAAGCACCGCGTTGACGCTCACCAGCAGGGTGTTGAGCAGCTGTTCGCGCTCGCTCAGACGCGCCACCTCGCCCTGGGCGTGCATCAGCGCCAGCAGGGTTTGCGCGGTTTCCGGCCACTGCGGTGAGGTGTGATCTTTCGGGTTTCTATCGATCATCGGCACAACTCTCAAAGGGCGTGCGCCGCTTGAGGTTCGAACGCGGCCGCAACGAAGCCCGCCTGAATGGCGAAGTGTCTTTGAGATAGGGGATACGGGATGAAGTTCCCGATGAGAGCGGCGAGGGAGAGGCCTCCCGCCGGGCGGTAAGGCTAAAAACCGGTGTGGGAGCGAGCCTGCTCGCGATTGCGGTCTTTCAATCAACACGGATGTTGAATGTCAGTCCCTCATCGCGAGCAGGCTCGCTCCCACAGTTTTTTCAGCGTCAGGCAGCGGGACGCAGAGAGTAAGTTTTCAACTGATCGGCAAAATCACGCAGCGACTGAATCCCGCTGGCCTCGGCCTCATGCACCCAATCCTTGATGGCGGCGAGCATGTCGTGGCCGTTGGAGCTGGTCTTGACCCAGATCTGCTGCAGGGCCAGGCGTTTTTCGTAAATCACTTTCAACGCATGGCTGTGTTCGAGCATGGTCTGGATGCGCACATGGTGCCGGTCGTCCAGCAGGCTGGTTTCACGCGAAAGCAGGCGCTTGGCGCGGCGGAACTGGTGGCGGACCGAGTGATCGACCTTGGCCAGCTCCTGCTTGACCAGCGGGCCGATCACCAACTTGCGGTATTGGGCCATGATCTGGAAGCGGTTGTTGAGGATCGCCATGGCAGTGTCCATGTCCAGGCTGCCCTTGCCTTCGACGCGGTGGGCAATCGGCGCCACGCGCTGCACCTTGGCCAGACGCAGGAAACTGAACACTTGAATCCAGGCCCAACCCAGGTCGAACTCCCACTTCTTCACCGACAGCTTGGCCGAGTTCGGGTAGGTGTGATGGTTGTTGTGCAGCTCTTCGCCGCCGATCAGGATGCCCCACGGCACCAGATTGGTCGCCGCATCGCGGCACTCGAAGTTGCGGTAGCCGATCGCGTGTCCCAGACCATTGACCACGCCGGCAGCCCACACCGGAATCCACATCATCTGGATGGCCCAGATGGTGATGCCGATGGTGCCGAACAGCATCAGGTCGATGACGGCCATGATCCCTACGCCCAGCAGCGGATAGCGGCTGTAGAGGTTGCGTTCGATCCAGTCTTCAGGGCAGTTCTTACCGTAGATGCGCAGGGTTTCGGCGTTTTCCGCCTCGGCGCGATACAGCTCGGCGCCTTTGCGCAGAACGGTCGAAAGGCCTTTGATGACCGGGCTGTGCGGGTCATCGACGGTTTCGCATTTAGCGTGATGCTTGCGGTGGATGGCCGTCCACTCGCGAGTGTTCTGAGCCGTGGTCAGCCACAGCCAGAAGCGGAAGAAATGTTTCAGGCCAGCATTGAGCTCAAGGGAGCGATGGGCTGAATAGCGGTGCAGATAGACCGTGACGGCGACAATTGTCACGTGGGTCATCAGCAGAGTGACTGCGACCAGTGACCAGGCCGACAAGCCGAGAAAACCTTCGTACCACATAGGTTATGGGGCCCTCGATAAAGAAAAAAACAGCCGTTGCATTATCCCCATGCGCACACATAAAACCAGTCGGCCTTTCAGATAAGAGTGGCCCTTTGCTTTATAATCCCGACTTTTTTGTAGGGACATGGACCGTCTTATGTCTGCCAGTTATCGCGCTGCCATGCGTGCAGCGTTGTTTTACCTGATGTTTTCCATGATCTGGCTGCAGCTCAGTGGCTATTTATTGAACAGGTTCTTCGATGATTCCGTCGAGGCATCGCGATGGCAACTGATCAACGGTTATGCCTGGCTGCTGTTCAGCGCAGGCTTTGTGTTCTTCGCTCGAGCGCGCCTGTTGCGTTGTTTGGGGATGGCTGCAGAGTCTCGTGATAATCAGGAAAATCGCGAGCGTTTGCGTCAGGCAGCAGCGGTGTTCGACTGCACTCGCGAAGGGGTGCTGGTCACCGATCGTGCGGGCCTGATCGTCCACGTCAATCCGGCCTTCATGCGCATTACCGGTTATCACCGCGAAGAGGTGCTGGGCCAGCGCCCGAACCTGTTCAAGTCCGGTCGTCACTCGACGGATTTCTATCAGAAGATGTTTGCCACCCTCGACAGCGAAGACGAGTGGAGCGGCGAAATCTGGAATCGCCGCAAAAATGGCGAAATATTTCCGCAATGGCAAACCATTCGCGTCATTCGCGACGACCAGGGTCAGCGCAGCCATTACGTCGCGGTGTTTTCCGATATCAGCGCGATCAAGCATTCCGAGCAGGAGCTGATGCACCTGGCGCATCACGACCCGCTGACTGACTTGCCCAATCGCCTGCTGCTCACCGACCGCCTTGAGCAGGCCTTGACCTCGGCGCAGCTGCAAAAGCGCGGTTGCGCGCTGCTGCTGATCGACCTGGATCATTTCAAAATGATCAACGACAGCCTCGGGCACACCATCGGCGATCAATTGCTCAAGGCGGTCGCCGAACGCCTGAGAGCCATGTTCGAGCCGGGCATCACCCTGGCGCGGCTGGGCGGCGACGAGTTCGCGGTGCTGGCCGAGAACTGTCCTCAGGTGGAGCAGGCGGCGGCATTGGCTCGGCGCGTGATCGATGGGCTCAAGGAAGCGTTCCCGATCGATGGGCATCAGCTGTTCATCAACACCAGCATCGGCATCAGCCTGTTCCCCGCCGATGCCTTGAGCGCCGAGCAGCTGTTGCGCAATGCCGATTCGGCGCTGTTCAAGGCCAAGAGCGCGGGCCGCAACGACTATGCGCTCTACACCGAAGAATTGACCGCTCATGCCCAGCAGCGGGTCGAGACCTCGTTTGAGTTGCGTCATGCGTTGGACCAGCAGCAACTGCGGGTTTACTACCAGCCGGTGCATGAGCTGCGTAGCGGCCGATTGATTGGCGTCGAAGCGCTGGTGCGCTGGGAGCATCCGCAGCGGGGCCTGGTGTCGCCGGCGGAGTTCATCCCGATTGCCGAGCGCACCGGGCTGATTGCCGAAATCGATGCCTGGGTGATGCAGCAGGCGTGTCGGCAGATGTGCCAGTGGCAGCAGGCGGGCAGGGGGCTGGCGTTTGTCGCAGTGAATATCTCGTCTCGACTGTTTGCCCGTCGCGAGCTGTATGAGCAAGTGGCCAGGGTGCTGCACGAGACCGGGTTGGACCCGGCCTGTCTGGAGCTGGAAGTCACCGAAAGCGCGGTGATGGAAGACCCCGAAGTGGCGCTGGAGCAGATGTATCGCTTGCGTGAGCTGGGCGTGCAACTGGCCATCGATGATTTCGGCACCGGCTATTCCTCGCTGTTGCGGCTCAAGCGCTTGCCGGTGCAGAAGCTCAAGATCGATCAGGGTTTCGTCGCCGGGTTGCCTTGGGACGAGGACGACGCGGCCATCGTCCGTGTGATCATCGCCCTGGCGCAGAGCATGGGCATGCAGGTGCATGCCGAGGGGATCGAGCAGGCTGAGCAGGCGGCGTTTTTGCTCGAGCAGGGCAGTGAGTTGGGGCAGGGCTACTGGTTCGGGCGGCCGGTGCCGGCTGAGCAGTTGGATTGGACACTGCAGCGCCCTTAGCAACTGGCGAAGCCTGCTCTTCTGTAGGAGCGAGCATGCTCGCGATGGTGGTCAACGATAACGTTGGCTTTCTGAATGCCCGCGCAATCGTTCACGACCATCGCGAGCATGCTCGCTCCTACAGGGCGCGCGGGCGGTAACAAACTCAAGGCGCAGCAGCCTGCGATCTTTTGATCTTCAAACCCCTGCCACCACGCAAACCCCCGCCATCCAATAATTTCTTCTGGTTATATAAACATTCTTAAATAGTATTTTTAAGAATATCAGCGCCTCACTACTATGGATTCCACGCCGCAAGCAGTGCCGCCACTGCCAGGCAACCCCATAGTCGAAAGGAGCAGCACCATGAGCGCATCCCTACGTAGCGTTGACGGTCAGGACGAAGCAACCATCCTGCGTGAAATCCAGAGCGCGCTGCGCGATCTGCGTTTCGGTGCCGTGGAAATCACCGTGCACAACGCTCAGGTGGTGCAGATCGAACGCAAGGAAAAATTCCGCTTGCAGCAGCCGGGCAACAAGCCGGGTTGAGGCGAACGCAGAACCGACACCGCGATTCCAGAAATCCATAACAACTAGCCAACAAAATTAGAATTCCAGGAGCTTTCACCATGTCGTCGATTCGCCATTTCGCTTTGGCCGCTCTGGCCAGCGCCCTGTTTGCCGGTTCCGCGGTTGCCAAGGACTACGAACTGCTCAACGTGTCCTACGACCCGACTCGCGAGCTGTATCAGGATTACAACGCCGAATTCGTCAACTATTGGAAGAAAAGCAACCCTGGCGACAACGTGAAAATCCAGCAGTCCCACGGTGGTTCGGGCAAGCAGGGCCGCGCGGTGATCGACGGCCTGCGTGCTGACGTGGTGACCCTGGCGCTGGCCGGTGACATCGATGAAATCGCCAAGCTCGGCAAGACCCTTCCGGCCGACTGGCAGAAGCGTCTGCCGGAAGCGAGTACGCCTTACACCTCGACCATCGTGTTCCTGGTGCGCAAGGGCAACCCCAAGGGCATCAAGGACTGGGGCGACCTGGTCAAGAACGACGTCTCGGTGATCACTCCTAACCCGAAAACCTCCGGCGGCGCGCGCTGGAACTTCCTCGCGGCATGGGCTTATGGCCTGAAAGCCAACGGCGGTGACGAAGCCAAGGCCAAGGAATACGTACAGACCCTGTTCAAGCACGTGCCCATTCTGGACACCGGTGCCCGCGGCTCGACCATTACCTTCGTGAACAACGGTCAGGGCGACGTGCTGCTGGCCTGGGAAAACGAAGCCTTCCTGGCGCTGAAGGAAGATGGCGGCGCCGACAAGTTCGACATCGTCGTGCCTTCGCTGTCGATCCTCGCCGAGCCACCGGTGGCCGTGGTCGACAAGAACGCCGAGAAGAAGGGCAACGAGCAGATCGCCGAAGCCTACCTCAAGCACCTGTACAGCCCGGCCGGCCAGGAAATCGCGGCGAAAAACTTCTATCGTCCTCGTGACAAGGACATCGCCGCCAAATACGTCACCCAGTTCCCGAAACTGGAACTGGTGACCATCGACAAGGACTTCGGCGGCTGGAAAACCGCGCAGCCGAAATTCTTCAATGATGGCGGCGTGTTCGACCAGATCTATCAGGCGCAGTAATCTTAAATAGCCACCAATGCGCCTCCATGGGGCGCATTGCAAATGTGGGAGCGGGCTTGCTCGCGAAAGCGGTGTGTCAGTTAAAAAGGATG
>NZ_JBSVXG010000123.1:0-17940 GCF_054070595.1 Pseudomonas sp. SDO55104_S430
CATTTTTTGGGGCCGCTTCGCGACCCAACGGGGGCGAGCCCCCTCGCCACAGGTACGCGTTTTCCCAAAAGGAAATCATCCATCAATCTGGCGCAGCCAAGGCTTTGAGGTACTCCGGACTATCGCTGATGGAGTTGTGCCCGGTCCCCAGTATCACCCGCAGTGTCGCCACGCCTTCGGGGAAGTGGTGGTAGAGCCGCTGGGTGCTGGCGGCCGGTATGACTTCGTCGTTTTCGGCAGCGATGAGCCGGGTTGGCACGCCGATGTGTTCGGCGTAGCGCCAGGATTCGAATTTGTCGGTCAACAACCAGTGCACCGGGAACAGGCGGAATCGCCGGGCCGCCAGTTCCTCGATGCTGTTGTAGGGCGTGACCAGCAGCAACTCCGTCACCGGCCGCACACTGGCCAACCGCACGGCAACGCCGGATCCAAGGCTGCGGCCCACCACAAGAATCTGCGGATGCTCGGCATACACCTTGTCGAACAGGGCCATGGCATCCCGGGCGATGGCTTCTTCGGAGGGCGAGCCGCCGCTGCCGCCATAACCCCGGTAATGTATGAAATACAGCGCATGATCAGGGAAGGCCTTGGCGAACGATGGCAGGCTGCGCGAGACGTCCTCGGCATTGCCGCCAAAATAAATCAGCGCCTTTGGACCGTTGTACGGACGGGTCGACACGTTTACCTGCACGTCATCCACCGCCAGGCTCAGCAACGGCGCCGACGCATCACTTCGCGCCTGCGGGTAATAGATCAGCGCCCGCTGAAACACGAACAGCGCCGCGCAGAGCGCCAGATACAGCGCAACGGGCAGAACGACGAGTAACACCAGGGTTCGGGACATTCGGCTAACGTTAGTGGGCGGCATCGGCGGCTCCGGATGCTGTCAGAGTGTAGTTGGCGGTAAAGGAGGGCACCGATGCCCAACATGCCTCGATGGCTCGACGTACGACCCTCTGAACGTTCGGCCCTGATCCTGGGCTTCGCGTTCCATTTCTGCGTGCTGGCCAGCTATTACCTGGTGCGCCCGCTACGCGATGCTTTGGGCCTGGAAGGCGGCGCCGACAAGTTGCAGTGGCTGTTCACCGCGACCTTCGTGGTCATGCTGTTGATGGTGCCGGTCTTCGGCGCCCTGGCGTCGCGCCTGCCGGCCACGCGCTTCGTGCCGCTGATCTATCGCCTGATCGCGGTGTCGATGCTGGTGTTCGGCCTGCTGATCGCCAACCACATCGCCCCGGTGACGGTCGGGCGGGTGTTTTTCGTCTGGATCAGCATCTACAACCTGTTCATCGTCTCGATTTTCTGGAGCGTGCTGGTCGACCGCTTTTCCAGCGAACAGGGCCGGCGACTGTTCGGCTGCATCGCTGCGGGCGGCACCCTGGGTACGTTCATCGGGCCATTGCTGGCCGCGACCATGGCTACCCGGCTGGGGCCGATGGCCCTGACGCTGGCGGCGGCGCTGTTGCTGGAAGTGGCGGTGCGTTGCTACCGGGGGCTACTGGCGCGCACGCAATCGCAGTCCGGCAGTTCGCTAATCGACGAACGGCGCATGGGTGGCAG
The DNA here is from genome assembly GCF_054070595.1 of Pseudomonas sp. SDO55104_S430. Taxonomy (NCBI): domain Bacteria; kingdom Pseudomonadati; phylum Pseudomonadota; class Gammaproteobacteria; order Pseudomonadales; family Pseudomonadaceae; genus Pseudomonas; species Pseudomonas sp. SDO55104_S430. The sequence goes on from NZ_JBSVXG010000123.1 coordinate 1,561, forward strand.
CATACTCGCCGGCATCACCCTGATTCTGCGGTCTCCCTACCTGTTGGGACTGGTGCTGTTCATGCTGTTGCACACCAGTGCCGCGACCTTGTTGTACTTCGAGCAGGGACGGATCGTCGCTGGCAGCTACGCTGATACTGGCAGCAGGACGCAATTCTTCGCCGTGGTCGATCTGATCGTCTCGGCGCTGACCCTGACCTTGCAGTTGCTGCTGACCGCGCCGTTGATCCGCCTGGTCGGCATCGGCGGGGCGCTGGTGGCGATGCCCCTGGCGACCATTGTCGCGTTTGCCGCCATGGCGCTGGCGCCGGTGCCGACCACGGTGGCGCTGGCCCAGGGCCTGCGACGGGCGGTGGAGTTCGCCCTCGTGCGGCCGGCCCGCGAGGTGCTGTGGACGGTGGTCAGCCGCGAGGAGAAGTACAAGGCCAAGAACGTGATCGAGACCCTTGTCTATCGCGGCGGCGACGCGGCCAGTGGCTGGTTGTCCGCCGGGCTGACCGCGCTGGGCGCAGGCTTTGGCCTGGTGGCGGTGCTGATCGTGCCATTCGCCGGGGTGTGGGGCTGGACCTGTCTGTGGCTGGCCAGGCAACAGGCCCGACAGGCCGAAGCGCAATCACGGGAGAGGGAGATGTCATGAGCCATGCGGACGGTTTCACCCGCAGGGAAATACTCACGCTGGCTGCCGGTGTTTCGGCGGTCTTCACGTTCGCTCCATCGGTTGCGCAAACCGTGCTGGCGACGGGAACAGGAGGCAAGACCATGCAGACCCGCGCCATTCCTTCGAGCAACGAGCCACTGCCGGTGGTCGGGCTGGGCACCTATCGCGGTTTTGACGTGTCCCCTGAGGACGCGGCCTACAAACCGTTGCCCGGGGTGCTGCGTGCGTTGTTCGAGAAGGGCGGGACCGTGATCGACAGCTCGCCGATGTACGGGCGCGCGGAGGAAAACACCGGCGAGTTGCTGTCGATCCACGAGCCACGCTCGCCGGCTTTCCTGGCGACCAAGGTGTGGACCCGTGGCCGCGAGGAAGGCATCGCGCAGATGGAGCAATCCTTCAAATTGCTGCAGACCGACCGTATCGATCTGATGCAGATCCACAACCTGCTGGATTGGCAGATTCACCTGCCGACCTTGCGCCACATGAAGGAGCAGGGGCGCATTCGCTACATCGGCATCACCCATTACACCTCCTCGGCCTATGAGGAAGTGGAAGCGGTGCTCAAGGCCGAACAGCTGGATTTCCTGCAAATCAACTACGCGCTGGATGATCGCGGCGTCGAGAAGCGCATCCTGCCGCTGTGCAGGGAGCGTGGCGTGGCGGTGATCTGCAACCGGCCGTTCGGTGGTGGCGGGCTGCTCGGCAGGCTCAATGGCAAGCCGCTGCCGGGCTGGGCGGCGCAGGTCGGGGTCAAAACCTGGCCGCAGATGGCGCTCAAGTTCCTTCTGTCGCATACGGCAGTGACCTGCGTGATTCCCGGCACCGGCAACCCGCGCTACATGGCGGAAAACGCCGGGGCGGGCTTTGGTCCGGCGCTGACCGACGCCCAGCGTTATCAGTTGATTGCGCTGGTGGAATAGGCCGTTTTCCCGTAGCTTCGAGCGCTCGTCAGCGTGTCTTGAAAGCTCTTCTATACTGTCCGCGCTGGCTGGCTCAGCATCCCTGTCCACTACTGCAAGGAGATCGAAATATGGCAATTCGTATTGGCGACGAAGCACCGGATTTCACCGCCGACACCACCGAAGGCAAGCTCAATTTCCACGAATGGATCGGTAATGGCTGGGCCATCCTGTTTTCCCATCCCAAGGACTTCACCCCGGTCTGCACCACTGAACTGGGCTATCTGGCCAAGCTGAAACCGGAATTCGACAAGCGCAACACCAAGATCCTGGGTCTGAGCATCGACCCGGTCAGCGATCACGAGAAGTGGGTCGGCGACATCGAGGAAACCCAGGGCAATGCGGTCAACTATCCGCTGATCGGCGACGAAAACCTGGTGGTGGCCAAGCTCTATGACATGATCCACCCCAACGCCAGCGGCGGTTCGCGCACGGCGGTGGACAACGCGACCGTGCGTTCGGTGTTCCTGGTGGGCCCGGACAAGAAGATCAAGGCGATGCTGATCTATCCGATGAGCGCCGGGCGCAATTTCGATGAAGTGCTGCGGTTGCTCGATTCGCTGCAGCTCAATGCCAAGCACACCGTGGCCACACCGGTGAACTGGCGTCCGGGAGAGGATGTGATCATCCCTACGTCGGTGTCGGATGAGGATGCGAAGAAGAAATATCCGGATGGGTTCAAGACTCTGAAGCCTTATTTGCGGACTGTGGCTCAGCCGAAGTAATCATTGGTCCTGATATCGTCATCGCGAGCAGGCTCGCTCCCACAGTAGATCTCCATCGACACGGATTGTGTGTCCAACGAAGATCCTCTGTGGGAGCGAGCCTGCTCGCGATGGGGTCAGTCCTGCCAACCCATCAGACCAGATATTTGCGAAACCACCCCAACGTCCGCTCCCACGCCAGATCGGCCGCCGCCTTGTCATACCTGGGCGTCGAGTCGTTGTGAAACCCGTGATTGGCACCCGGATAGATAAACGCCTCGTACGTCTTGCCATCAGCCTTCAGCGCCTTTTCAAACGCCGGCCAGCCCTCGTTGATCCGCGTATCCAGTTCCCCGTAATGCAGCATCAGCGGCGCCTTGATCCGTGGCACGTCCTTGACATCCGCCTGGCGCCCGTAGAACGACACCGCCGCCCCCAGTTCCGGATAGGCCACAGCCGCCGCGTTGGTCACACCACCGCCATAACAGAAACCGGTGATGCCGACTTTGCCGCTGCCTTCGGGGTGTTTCATCATCCATTCGACGGCGGCGAAGAAGTCGTTCATCAGCTTGGTCGGATCGACCTTTTCCTGAAGCTCGCGGCCCTTTTCGTCGTTGCCTGGATAGCCGCCGACCGACGTCAGGCCGTCCGGGGCCAGGGCGATGAAACCGGCCTTGGCCAGGCGCCGGGCGACGTCTTCTATGTACGGGTTGAGCCCACGGTTTTCATGCACGACCACCACTGACCCCACCTTGCCGGTGGCCTTGGCCGGGCGCACCAGATAGCCGCGCACCTGGCCGTTGCCTTTGGGGGACGGGTAGGTGATGTACTCGGCGAGGATGTCCGGGTCGGTGAATTCGACCTGCTCGGCCAGGGCGTAGTTGGGGCTCAGCGAGGCCAGCAGCGCACTGGCGGTCAAACCGCCGAGGGTGAACAGCGCCGCGCGGTCGAGGAATTCGCGGCGGTTGATCAGGCCGTGGGCGTAGTAGTCGTAGAGCTCCAGCAGTTCGGGGGCGAAGTCTTTGGCGGTGAGACGGGTCATGGGTGGTTCCTCTTCGTCAAATTGATCGCAATTTCTGTAGGAGCGAGCATGCTCGCGATGAACGCAAGGGCACCGCGGGGCATCAGGTTTCCAGCGTTATCGTTGACGACCATCGCGAGCATGCTCGCTCCTACAGGTGAGGGGTGTTAATTCAAAGACTGCACACCGGCTTTTGCCACCTGCGCATCCTGCTCGGCTTTGACCCCGGACACGCCCACGGCGCCGATGACCTGGCCATCGACGATGATCGGCACGCCGCCTTCCAGCGAGGTCAGCAGGGGCGCGGTGACGAATGCGGTGCGCCCGCCGTTGACCATCTCTTCATAGCTCTTCGATTCGCGCCGGCCCAATGCGGCGGTTCGGGCTTTTTCGGTGGCGATGTAGGCGGTGATGGGCGCGGCGCCGTCGAGGCGTTCGAGGGCCAATGGGTGGCCGCCGTCATCGACGATGACGATGGTCACCAGCCACTGGTTGTTCTGCGCCTCGGTGTGCGCGGCGGTGAGGATCTTCATCACTTCGGCCTGGCCGAGCACTGCTTTGCTTTTCATCGAATTCTCCAGCGTTTTTGGCGTAAAAAACGGTCCCTGAGTTCGCATCTGACCCTGTAGGAGCGAGCATGCTCGCGATGGAGGACGGGACAACGCGGGGCATCAGGTTTCCAGCGTTATCGTTGACGACCATCGCGAGCATGCTCGCTCCTACAGGGTTCATCGCAGGTCAGGGCAAAGCCCCTTCGACCACTTCAATCCAATGCTTGACCGGCGTACGCCCTGCACCATCGAGGTGCGACTGGCAGCCGATGTTGGCCGTGACAATCACTTCAGGGTAGCCGCTTTCCAGCGCGTTCATTTTGTTGTCGCGCAGTTGCCGCGAGAGTTCCGGCTGGGTCAGCGAATAGGTGCCCGCCGAGCCGCAGCACAGGTGGCTGTCGGGCACGAAGGTCAGGTTGAAGCCCAGGCGTTCGAGCAGTTTCTCCACGGCGCCGCCGAGTTTCTGCGCGTGTTGCAAGGTGCAGGGGCAATGGAAGGCCAGGCGGTGGGCGTTGTGGATGCCGAGCTTTTCCAGCGGTTCGTCGCGCAATACCTCCACCAGATCCTTGGCCAGTGCGCTGACCCTGCGCGCCTTGTCGGCATAGGCCGGGTCGCTGGCGAGCAGGTGGCCGTAATCCTTGATGAAAGCGCCGCAGCCGCTCGCGGTCTGCACGATGGCTTCAGCGCCATTCTCGATGCTCGGCCACCAGGCATCGATGTTGTGGCGGGCGCGATCCAGACCAGCGGCCTGAGCGTCGAGGTGATAGTCCACGGCGCCGCAGCAGCCAGCCTGGCGACAAGGCGTGACGCTGATCCCCAGTCGATCCAGGACTCTGGCCGCCGCGACGTTGGTATTGGGCGACAGCCCCGGTTGCACGCAGCCCTCGAGCATCAAGACCTGCCGCGCATGGCGGGTGGCCGGGCGCGGTTTGCTCAGCGTGGCACTGCGCGGCAATTTGCTTTGCAGGGCGTCGGGCAGCAGGGCGCGGAACACCTGGCCGCCACTGACCAGCCCCTTGAACAAATCGGGATGTGGTACCAGCGTGCGCAGGCCTTCGCGCAACAGGCGCTGGCCGATGGGGCGCGGGACCGCCGCGTCGACCACCGCGCGGCCGATGTCCAGGAGATTGTGGTAATCGACGCCGGAGGGACAGGTGGTTTCGCAGTTGCGGCACGACAGGCAGCGATCCAGATGCTGCTGGGTTTTCTGCGTGACCTCATTGCCTTCCAGCACCTGCTTGATCAGGTAAATGCGCCCGCGCGGGCCGTCCAGTTCATCACCCAACAGTTGATAGGTGGGGCAGGTGGCGTTACAGAAACCGCAATGCACGCAACTGCGCAGGATGCTGTCGGCTTCTTCGGCACGGGGCAGGCGGCGGGCGTTTTCGCTCAGGGTGGTCTGCATGGTTCAAAGCTCCGCGTACAGGCGACCGGGGTTGAAAATGCCCCGGGGGTCGAGTTGCTGCTTGAGGCTTCGGTGATAGCGCATCAGCGCGGTGGACAAGGGATGGAACGGGTTGTCGGTCAGGCCATGGCTGTAGCAGGTGACGTGGCCGCCGAACTCCTCGACCACGTGGCGGATGAAGGCGGCCTCGGCATCGGACTTGAGCCAGCGCTGGGCGCCACCCCAATCGATCAGTTGCCGGCCGGGCAGGGACAGTTTCGGCGTGTTGTGCGGCAAGGACAGGCGCCAGAGCGGTTGGTCCTCGTCGAAGAACGGCAGGCGATGTTCGTTGAGATCGTCCCAGTAACTGCCGTCCAACAGCTCGCCGCCCAACCGGTCACGGGCTGAAGCCACCGAGCCTTCGCCACCTTCCAGGCGCAGGTACAGGCGTTCGCCGTCATGGCTGGCGGCGCTGATCGGCAGGGGTTGCTGGCCCCATTTCGACAGGTTCTGCAAGGCACGCTCGCTATTCATTTCCAGGCTGATACTCAGGGTTTGCCGGGGTTTGGGCAGGACCTTGAGCGAGACTTCGGTGATTAGGCCCAAGGTGCCGTAACTGCCGGCCATCAGGCGCGAAAGATCGTAGCCGGCGACATTTTTCATTACCTCACCGCCGAAACGCAGATGCTTGCCATGGCCAGTGATGACTCGTGTGCCGAGGACGAAATCGCGTACCGAACCGGACCAAGGGCGCCGAGGCCCGGACAGCCCGCAAGAGATCATGCCGCCGACGGTGGCGCCGTCGCCGAAGGCCGGGGGTTCGCAGGGCAGCATCTGCTGAGCAGCGTCTAGCACCTGCGTCAGTTCGGCCAGCGGCGTGCCGCAGCGCACGGTGATCACAAGTTCTGTGGGGTCGTAGCTGACGATGCCGCGATGGCTGCGGGTGTCGAGGATTTCCCCGGCGACGATGCGCCCCAGAAAGGCCTTGCTGTTGGAGCCTTGAATGCGCAGCGGCGTAGCATTTTCCAGCGCCTGGTTGACCTGTTCGAGCAACGTCTGGCTGTCGTCGATATCGCCTGTGCCGTGCATCAGAATCGCTCCAGGTCAGGGAAGGGCAGTTGCCCGGCATGCACGTGCATGGCGCCGAACTCGGCACAGCGATGCAGGGTCGGGATGTTCTTCCCTGGGTTGAGCAGGCCGCTGGGGTCGAATGCTGCTTTGACGGCGTGGAACAGGGTCAGTTCATCGCTGTTGAACTGGGCGCACATCTGATTGATTTTCTCGCGGCCGACCCCGTGTTCGCCGGTGATGCTGCCGCCGACTTTCACGCACAGTTCGAGGATCTTGCCGCCCAGGGTTTCGGCGCGTTCCAGTTCGCCCGGCTGGTTGGCGTCGAACAGAATCAGCGGGTGCATGTTGCCGTCGCCGGCGTGGAACACGTTGGCCACCCGCAGGTTGTATTCGGCGGACAGCTCGGTGATGGCCTTGAGCACGCCGGGCAACTCGCGCCGGGGGATGGTGCCGTCCATGCAGTAGTAATCCGGCGACAGACGGCCCACCGCCGGGAAGGCGTTCTTGCGCCCGGCCCAGAAGCGCACGCGCTCGGCTTCATCGCGAGCCAGGCGCACTTCGGTGGCGCCGGCCTGTTCCAGCACCTGGCGCACCCGGGTGCAGTCTTCGTGGACGTCGGCTTCGACGCCATCGAGTTCGCACAACAGAATGGCTTCGGCCTCGACCGGGTAGCCGGCGTGGATGAAGTCCTCGGCGGCGCGGATGGCCAGGTTGTCCATCATCTCAAGGCCACCGGGGATGATCCCGGCGGCGATGATGTCGGCCACGGCGCCGCCGGCTTTTTCCACGGAGTCGAAGGCGGCCAGCAGGACCTTGGCCGATTGCGGTTTGGGCAGCAGCTTGACGGTGACTTCGGTGATGACCCCGAGCATGCCTTCAGAGCCGGTGAACAGGGCGAGCAGGTCGAGGCCCGGGGCGTCGAGGGCGTTGGAACCGAGGGTCAGACATTCGCCGTCGACGGTGAGGATGTCGACCTGCAGCACGTTGTGCACGGTCAGGCCGTATTTGAGGCAATGCACGCCGCCGGCGTTTTCGGCGACGTTGCCGCCGATGGAGCAGGCGATCTGCGACGATGGGTCCGGCGCGTAGTAAAGGCCGTATTGCGCAGCGGCCTGGGATATGGCGAGATTGCGCACCCCTGGCTGGACCCGGGCGATGCGGGCTTCGGGGTCGATGTGCAGAATCTGATTGAAGCGTGCCATCACCAGCAGCACGCCTTTTTCCAGGGGCAGGGCGCCGCCGGACAATCCGGTGCCGGCGCCACGGGCGACCACTGGTACGCGGCGTTCATGACACAGACGCAGCACGCCCTGAACCTGAGCGATATCGCGCGGTAGTACCACCAGCATCGGCGTGGTGCGGTAGGCCGACAGCCCGTCGCATTCGTAGGGCTTGAGTTCTTCGGTCTGGTGCAGCACTTCGAGATCCGGCCACTGCGTGCGCAGAGCCTCCAACAATCCGGCCTTGTCCACGTCGGGCAGGGCGCCGTCGACGCGTTCATCGTAGAGAATGTTCATGGTTGCTTAACGATACTCCCTTCATGAAAAGCCCGGGCGATCGCCCGGGCTTTTCAAGGCTGACGACAATCGGTCGGGATCAATGCCCGCCCACCACCATATGACTGAACGGCGCCACATACGCTTGCAACGTCACCAGCCCGCCCACCAGCAGCGCCAGCACGATCGAGTGGAAGAACACGTAGCGCAGAATCTCCCCTTCATGCCCGTACCAGCGGGTCGCGGTGGACGCCACCACGATGGATTGCGCGTCGACCATCTTGCCCATGACCCCGCCGGAGCTGTTGGCGGCGGCCATCAGTACGGGGCTCAAGCCCAGTTGTTCGGCCGTGACCCGTTGCAGACCACCGAACAGCACGTTGGACGCGGTGTCGGAGCCTGTCAGGGCTACGCCGAGCCAGCCGAGCAAGGTGCCGAACATCGGGTAGAAGATCCCCGTCGCGGCGAAGGCCAGGCCCATGGTGGCGTCCAGTCCCGAATAGCGCGTGAGGAAGCCCAGGGCAAGCATCGCGGTGATGGTGATCAGCGAATAGCGCACCACCCAGATCGTGCGCAGGTACTGCTTGATCAGCTGCGGAATCGAATAGCCCATCAGCAGGCCGCCGACGATGGCGGCCAGCAGGATGCCGCTGCCGGTGGCGGTGAACCAGGTGAATTTGTACACCGCTTCCTCGACCTTCGGCGCAGGCACCACCGGCGGCACTTTCTCGATCTGCTGGTGAATGGTGGTGAAGGTCAGTACCGGAGCGAACACCGGATTGGCTTCGCGCAGCGGTTTGCCCTGAGGATCGAGCTTGGCCGCGCTGGTGGCCGGATCGATCGCCGCACGGGTGTCGAAACTGTTCTTGAAGCTCTGGGTACCCCAGGCGAAAACGAAGATGGTCAGGATGATCCACGGCATCCAGGCACGCATCACGGCCTTTTTCGAATCGCCGGCGAAGGCAGCGGTAGGCTCGGTTTTGGAGGCATATTCATCATCGATTTTCGAGTCGTCGACCCGCCCGGTCAGTGCCGCGGAGGTGTGCACGGTGGCGGGTTTCCAGACCTTGAGGAAGCCGGTCAGACAGGCCATGGAAATGAGGGCGGCGATCACGTCCACCAGCATCGGCCCGTGGTAGTTGGAAACGATGAACTGCGGCACCGCGAAGCTGACCCCGGTGACAACGATCGCCGGCCAGATCTCCATCATCTTGCGCCACCCGGCGAATGCCCAGATCAGCCAGAACGGCACGATCACCGAGAAGAACGGCAGCTGCCGGCCGACCATCATCGACAGCTCCATCTCATCCAGCCCTGTGACCTTGGCCAGGGTGATGATCGGCGTGCCCAGGGCGCCGAACGCCACCGGGGCGGTGTTGGCGATCAGCGCCAAGCCCGAGGCGGCCAGGGGCGAAAAGCCCAAACCGATCAGAATCGCCCCGGTCACCGCTACCGGTGTACCGAAACCGGCGGCGCCCTCGAAGAACGCGCCGAAGCAGAAGGCGATCAGCAGCAGTTGCAGTCGGCGGTCGTCGGTGATCCGTGCAAGGGAGTCCTGCAGCACTTTGAACGAGCCGTTTTCAGTGGTCAGCCGGTGCAGAAAGATGATGTTCAGCACGATCCAGCCAATCGGCAGCAGCCCGTTGGCCGCGCCGTACAAGGCAGCGGAACCGGCCATGTCGGCGGGCATGCCGAAGGCGAAGATGGCAATTACAAGTGCTGACACCAACGCCATGATCGCGGCCAGGTGCGCTTTGACATGGAAGAACGCCAGCGCCGCCAGCATTACGACAACCGGCACGGCGGCGAGAAGGGTGGATACCACAGGGTTGTTGAACGGATCGTAGATTTGCTGCCAGACCATGTTCACCTCTGCTTTTTATTGTTGGACGTGCAGACCCCAGGGGGGACGGTGGCTTGTAGTATAGGTGGCATTACGCTGCTGTCAGATTCGGCAGCCAGGCCTGCGAATTCGAGGGTCTGAGCTAGCCTTTGCAGTAAGGTTCGAATCCAGCGTCGGGAGGAAAACAGCAATGACTGAGCGCCATCTGGAACACAAGGAAACGCTGTCCAACGGATGCAGCATCCGGGTCAAGGCCGAGATTCTCAAAGATGGATCGCTTGGCATGTTCATCGGCGTCTACCGCCCGGACGGCTCGGTGATTGACGAAAATCACGATCCCAAGCCGCACATGCTCGATATGGAGGCGGCGATGGATTGGGGCGTGGATATCGCGAAGGGGATTGGGAATAGTCAGCGGACGTTGTAGTGCTTGGCTCAAGATTCAGGTGAGGCCATCGCGAGCAGGCTCGCTCCCACAGGGGGATCTGGTGGATGCAGAATTTGTCTGTAGCTCGGTCCCTTGTGGGAGCGAGCCTGCTCGCGATGCTTTGTCAGACGATGCAATTCGAAGTCATAGCATGTTTGGATTTTTCGGCGCCGGCCGAAGGGCGAAAACGGTCTAATAACCCGGTTCCCTTTTTTCGATGCTTTGCTAATCTGAACCCTGTAGGTGAGAACGCAGACTGATGCGCAAGCGGATAGCGAGGACGCGTGGGGCGCGCTCCGAAGGGTACACGGTTAGAAAGATCTCCGCGCTGAGATCCAGCCCTTATGCCGTGTGAAGCAGGACAGCGCATTGCTGTACCTGTGAGACTCCTGAGAAACCTCGTAAGCCAGAGACCAGCACTGGCCACCTACTAAACCCACTATAGAGCCCGCCTTGTGCGGGCTTTCTAATTTCCGGCATCCAAAAAATCCACCGCTCTCCTGTAGGAGCCGAGCTTGCTCGCGATGCACCTGAGATCGCCGCAGGGTGTCAGGTGACCAGCGTCATCGTTGACCACCATCGCGAGCAAGCTCGGCTCCTGCAAAGGTCTGGCGATGTCCGCCGGCCTTTTGTGGGAGCGAGCCTGCTCGCGATGCACTCGAGAACGCCGCGGGGCGTCAGATGCCCAGCGTCATCGTTGACCACCATCGCGAGCCTGCTCGCGTGTCAGACGAGGTTGATGGTGACGTCGATGTTGCCCCGGGTGGCCTTGGAGTACGGGCAGGTCTGGTGGGCGGCATCTACCAGGGTGCGGGCCAGGGCGGGGTCAATGCCTGGCAAGCTGACGTTGAGGCGCGCCTGGAGGAAGAAGGCGTTGTCGGTCTTGCCCAGGTCGATTTCTGTGGCGACGCTGACGTCCGTCGGCAATGCCACTTTCAATGCCGCCGCAGCCTTGCCCATGGCGCCAATGAAGCAGGCGGACCAACCGGCGCCCAACAGTTGCTCGGGGTTGGTACCACTGCCCGAAGAACCCGGTGGCGACAGCTTGACCTCCAAGCGACCATCGTCGCTGCGGGACTCGCCCTGACGGCCGCCGGTGGTGACGGTCTTGCCGGTGTACAGCACGGTTTCGATGTTGTTGATCATGGGGGCTCCTGTAGTTTTTGGCATTTGGGCCCGGGTGTCGCTCGAAGGAGCGAAGAACACCGCAAGGGCGACAGGCGCACTTTTTCATCCCCATGTAGGCCGCGTGTGTCGTGAACCGACGGTTGTGTATCGTCGTGTAGATTCGCAGGCAAAACCTACACGGCGATACAAACCCGTTTGCCCCAATGCATCACGTATCTGGTGAATTACTGGCGAACGCCCGAACGTGCCGCAAGCCGGGGCTTGCGGGATGCATTCAACAGTTTTGCAAAAGCCTGCTTGTCCACCGGCCGGCTCATGAAGTAACCCTGCACTTCATGGCATTGATCGGAATCCAGAATCCCCAGCTGCTCCTCGGTTTCCACCCCTTCGGCGGTCACCGTCAGGCCCATGGCCTTGCCCAGCCCGATGATCGCCTGCACCACCGCGCGGTCGTTGCCGCCGCTGGCGATGGAGGCGATGAAGCGCTTGTCGATCTTCAGCCCGTCGAACGGATAGGCGCGCAAGTAGCCGAGGGACGAATAGCCGGTACCGAAATCGTCCATGTTCAGACGAACCCCGAGTTCCTTCAGGGCAATCATGGTGGTGAGGGCGCCGTCGGTGTCGTTGAGCATCACGTTTTCGGTGATTTCCAGCTCCAGGCGACTGGCGGGAAAACGCGTCTCGACCAGCACTTGGCGCACATCCTCGACCACGTCACTGAGGGCAAACTGCGCTGGCGATAGATTGACCGACAGCAGGATGTCGGCTGGCCAGGTCAACGCCGTTTCACAGGCCTCGCGCAACACCCAGCGGCCCAGCGGCACGATCAGGTCGGTCTGCTCTGCCAATGGAATGAAACGGTCCGGCCCCAGCAGGCCTTGGGTCGGATGCTGCCAGCGCACCAGGGCTTCCACCGAGACGATTTTCTTGCCATCGACCTTGTAGCGCGGCTGGAAATGCAGGACGAATTCGTCGTTTTTTACCGCCCGGCGCAAGTCATCTTCCAGTTGCAGGCGGGTCTGAATCTGCTCGCTCATGTGCGATTCGAAATAGCACCAGGTGTTCTTGCCCTCGGATTTGGCCTGGTACAGCGCGATATCCGCATACCGGATCAAGTCGCTTGGGACATGGCTGTGACGGCGGCTCAGGGCGATGCCGATGCTCGCGCCGATCTGCAGGTTGTGACCTTCGAACAGGATCGGCTGATGCAGGCTGCCGATCAGGCGGGTGCAGAATTTGTCGATCTCATGATGGCTGTCCATGCCGTGCAGCACCACCACGAATTCATCGCCGCCCAGCCGCGCGACGATGTCGTGGTCGCGGGTGCATTCGCGCATGCGTGCGGCGACCTGCTGCAGCACCGCGTCGCCTGCGGGATGACCGAGGGAGTCGTTGATCGGCTTGAAGTTGTCCAGGTCGATCACCAGCAACGAAAGCGGCACGGACTGCTCTTTCAGTGACAGGGCTTCATCGAGAAAGCGCGAGAGCTTGTTGCGGTTCGGCAGGCCCGTCAGCGCGTCGTGCATCGATAGGTGCTGGATCTGCGCGTGGGCGGCGACTTCGTCGGTGATGTCGCTGGCGGTACCGCGAAAGCCGACCAGCACGCCTTTGTGGCGGATGGGTCGCGCCGACAATCGGCAGTAACGCTGCTGGCCCGACTGATCGCGGTAGGTGCAACGCAGGTCGCTGGCGTGGCTGCCATCGGCGATCTTATGCAGCCACAGATGCAGTGGCATGGTGTCGCAATACAGCACCTGTTCGATGTTTTTTCCCAGACATTGCTCGACCGAGAACCCGGTGACTTCGCTGAAGCGCCCGGATACGTAAGTGATTGTCTGCTGGTTGTCGATTTCCCAGATCCAGTCGGAAGCGGCTTCGGCTACCGCGCGAAATCGCTCCTCGCTGGACTCCAGAGCATGGTTGGCAGCTTCCAGCGCCTGGTTCGAGGCTTGCAGTTGCGCGTAGCTCTTATCGACGTAGTCCGATGAGCGCAGCGCGTGGCGGAAGAAATAGAAGGTCAAAAACAACATCAGCGTCAGTGATCCGCCAAGCGCAGGAAGCAGTGACCACAACAGGTGCTCTCCAGGGCGCTGCATTTGCGCGACCAGGCTGAAGCCGGTGCTGTCGAGCGGCACTCGCGGCCGGTCTGCACTGATCTGGTCATCGGCGGCGAGATTGAGGTCGATCAATCCGTAGCTGTTGCCCAGTTTCTCCAGTTTAGCCGGGGTCAACTTGTCGACGAACAGCAGCACCGACGTGGACTTCGGGTCCTTGATCTGGTGTTCGTCATTGGGGATCACGGCAGCGGCGGTGACCAGTGCAGGCTGGCCCTCGAACAATGCATAGGTGCTGACCGGTTTGGTCAGATCCGCTGAGCTCTGGACCTGTTCAATCAGCGGTGGAACGGAGGCTTTCAGGTAGTCGGAAATATCGCCCTGGACCAGCTCACCGCGAATCATCGCGTACTTGGTTCGCGCCCGATCGATGAGAAACACGCCTTCGTAGCCGTCGCTGGTGAACATGGTTTTGCCGACGTTCTGTTCGTTGTAGGCCCAATTCACATCGACTTCGCCATTGAAATGCTCATAGGCCGGCGTCCAGTAGGAGTAGCTGGTCATGTAGTTCTGCGAATTGGCGATGCGGTTTTCCAGGGCTCGGGCGGAGTAGAAGCGGATATCGGCCGCGTCCTCTTCGTCCAGATGACTGGCGATGCTCAACAACACGGCACCGACGGCAAACACACCCGCGATGAACAGCGCACCGATGGCATACGCCAAACGCCGGGTGACCGGGCTTTGCCGCGTGGGGAGGGGGGATGCAGCGGAAGAAACGTCCATTTACGCGTCCTTGGATCCAGTGGCACTGCATCTAGAGGGGCGTTTTAACCGGATCGTTCAGACTTTCAGATGGATACGCCGTACGTCTCTTTGTGGGAGCGAGCCTGCTCGCGATGGTCGCCAACGATAACGCTGGACGCCTGATGCCCCGCGGTGCCCGGGCCTCCATCGCGAGCAAGCTCGCTCCTACAGCCGGGTAAAAAAGGGGGCGGCTCTATTTTCGGTGCAGGTGAGTCACGTGAAAATTAAGCCTCCCCCCGCATTTCTCATTCCGTACTGAGGGGGACGTTAACGTTGGCTTTGATGACCGGCACGCCCGAAGTCAAATACGGCTTAATTAATTCTGCTACGTGCTCTTTTTGCTTACGCTTGCAAAAAACATTGAGGCTCCAGTTGGTTTTAAAATCATCACCTTCCTGAGTGACGCTGTATTTCAGGTCGACTACTTCTCTATTGGTTGCGATGGCGAGCTGCGTGATTTCTTCCCATTTATATGCGTAGTGATGGTATTGAGTATGCATCTCCTGATAGCTCTTTGAGTGGACCATAGACAGGTACATCAGTCCCATGCCGCCAGGGCCTACCAGTGCGCCGATCAGGAATGCCGGGTCGATGCTTGCCATGCAGATGAAAATAATTGCCGTTATGCCGGTAAGCCATTTCAAAAATGGCAATACCCACTTGGGAAAGTCTTTCCACTCGCAATGTTCTACTCCTGATCGCGTGAGGCGGTAGGCGAAGTTCATTCGCTGATGAGTCATGCTTGAAATGACGGACATTATGAAAATATAGAATCCCAAGCTCACTGATATTCTATTTAGGTAACTTTCGTTAATGCCAGTAACTCGGTCTGCGGCATATGTAACTAATGCCGTTAGCAGCGCCATAAAGATAAACATGCAATTGGCCACAAATGTATTGTAATTGCGCGCTCGGATAGTCCATCCCAACAACTCCGGCTCATCAGAGAATTTCCAGTGGAGTTGCGGAGGTAAATCAAGTGCTTTGTTGAATTTAAACATGTCAGGGCTCGTCCATTAGCTCAGTTAGGGATGGTCAGTTTCAGAAGCTGGGTTTTCTGTTCTTTCAGCACGATGTCTTTTTCCTTTAGTTCGCCGCTGAAAGCATCGTTGACCCGATCCGCTTCGCTCGTGCTCAGTTCAAGTGCCATTCGAAATATGTATCCACGACCATCAGCACGCTGAAGCACACCGGGCGGGTACTTGATCTCCAATTCAAGGACCGGGCTGGCTTTGGAAAACTCGATCCATACTTGCCAAAGACGATGCTGTTGTGCGCCGGTGTAGATGAAGTCAGCCGGGTTGTCTTTGGTACCGGGACCGTCTGGTAACTGGCCGAGCAGATTCGGATCTATCCAGTAACCATTGAGGAACCTGTCGTAGAACTTGTCCTTGGTGCTTTGCAGTTCGTCGGCATAAAACAGATACGTCTGAATCATCGCCGGTTGCAAGGTCACATCCTTGCCTGCCAGTGTGTTCGGCACCTGGATTTGCAGCCAGAAACCCAGATTCTTTCTCGGCGTGCTGCCCCCGCCTGAGGACAGGGCACGGCCGCCGACGCTGGGGCGTTGCAGGGTTTCCAGCAGCGCTTGCATTTGCTTGAAATGGCCTTCATCACCCTGCCATTCAGGAATTGATCCGCGCCCCCAATTGCAACGGTACAGCCACAGGCGCAGTCCCTCGCGTTTGTAGCGGTTGGCGGCCATGCTGATCATCAAATAGGCGATGCCCAAGATAGCCAGTGTGATGATCACCGGGTTGGACATCACCCAGGCAAAACCAAACCAATAGCCAAGGCCCGTGCCGATCATCTGCGCAGTAGCGACAAGTGACATTCCAATCGCGATATACATCTTCCCGCTGATCAAACCTCTCTCTATCTTACTGGTCGCGCCATCAGCCTCTTGGGACAACTGCCAAGCTTCAAGCCCGCTCGCAACAGCCCCCAATGTCGCCCAAGTCACCGTGCGCCAGATCAGGCCTTTCGAGAAGGCCGCCATCTCGCTGGCCACCGCTGCTTTGGCACTCCCTGCGGAAGCGGCTTTGGCCTCGTTTATCCAAGCGGAGTATCCCGCCTGCGCAACCTTCGATGATTTAGTACCGAGTGATGCAGACATTCCCCCCGCACGATTCCAAGCCGGCCCCACCCACAACGCCGCGATCGCATTCCCCGCATAGGCCGCACTCGCACTCACATTGCGCCATTCATCCGCCGAGAACTTTCCATCGTTCTTCGCCTGTTTCGCCGTGTGATGCAGGTTCCATGCGTTCAGGCCCACCA
>NZ_JBSVXG010000124.1:0-17766 GCF_054070595.1 Pseudomonas sp. SDO55104_S430
ACTGACGCCTTCGCGGGCAAGCCCCGCTCCTACAGGTGGGGCGGTGTTCAATACACCATCAAAACCTGTAGGAGCGAGGCTTGCCCGCGAAGACTTGCTGACAGGCGCCGCTTACTTCTCGGACAACGCAAACTGCGTCAGGCAGAACGTCGGAATCCCAAGATCCACCAGCCGCTGCGACCCACCCAGCTCCGGCAGATCAATGATCGCCGCCGCTTCATGCACCCGCGCACCCATCCGGCGAATCAGGTTTGCCGCCGCAATCAGGGTCCCGCCGGTAGCGATCAGGTCATCGAACATCACCACCGAATCGCCCTCGCACAGGCTGTCGGCGTGCACTTCCAGGAAGGCCTCGCCGTATTCGGTCGCGTAGCCCTCGGCCAGCACGTCGGCCGGCAACTTGCCCTGCTTGCGGAACAGCACCAGTGGCTTGTTCAGCTGATAGGCCAGTACCGAGCCGATCAGGAAACCACGGGCGTCCATGGCGCCGATGTGAGTGAAATCGGCCTCGACATAACGGTGGGCGAAGCTGTCCATCACCACGCGCATGGCCGTTGGCGACTGGAACAGCGGAGTGATGTCGCGAAAGATCACGCCCGGCTTGGGAAAGTCGATCACGGGGCGGATGAGGGATTTGATGTCGAAGGAGTCGAAGACCATCGTCGTGGTGTCCTGGCAGGGCTGCAAAACGGCGCATTATAACGGCGGCTGAACCGTTTCGCTCAGCCGTAAATCGGCGCGATCAACCTTCGACCGAACCGCCAGCCAATGCACACAACTGGATCGGGTCGAGGATGCGGATTTCCTTGCCTTCGGCGGCGATCAGCTCGTTCTGCTGGAAGCGCGTGAACACCCGGGACACGGTTTCCACCGCCAGCCCCAGGTAGTTGCCGATTTCGTTGCGCGACATGCTCAGACGGAACTGATTGGCCGAGAAACCGCGGGCACGGAAGCGCGCCGACAGGTTGACCAGGAAGGTGGCGATGCGCTCGTCGGCGGTTTTCTTCGACAGCAGCAACATCATCTGTTGATCGTCGCGAATCTCCCGGCTCATCACCCGCATCAACTGACGGCGCAGTTGCGGCAGTTGCAGGGCCAGTTCGTCGAGGCGCTCGAAGGGGATTTCACACACCGAGGTGGTTTCCAGGGCCTGTGCCGACACCGGATGCTTTTCGGTGTCCATGCCCGACAGGCCCACCAGCTCGCTCGGCAGGTGGAAACCGGTGAGTTGTTCTTCGCCGGCATCGCTCAGGTTGAAGGTTTTCAACGCGCCGGAACGCACGGCGTAAACGGAATCGAAGGTGTCACCCTGGCGGAACAGAAACTCGCCTTTCTTCAACGGGCGGCCGCGTTTGACGATTTCGTCCAGTGCGTCCATGTCTTCCAGATTCAGCGACAGTGGCAGGCACAACGGGGCCAGGCTGCAGTCCTTGCAGTGAGCCTGATTATGAGTGCGCAGTTTTACTGGCTCGGACATTTCTTCAATCCTTGTGGGAAAACACACATAGGCTGTAAGGGTAACTCAGCGCAGGACATTAGGGCCAGCGCGTGGCGGATTTGACGCAGGCCGTCAGATCACTCGGGAAAAACGTTGCTGGCTGTGTTGCTGCAAATAGG
The DNA here is from genome assembly GCF_054070595.1 of Pseudomonas sp. SDO55104_S430. Classification (NCBI taxonomy): domain Bacteria; kingdom Pseudomonadati; phylum Pseudomonadota; class Gammaproteobacteria; order Pseudomonadales; family Pseudomonadaceae; genus Pseudomonas; species Pseudomonas sp. SDO55104_S430. Next base: position 1,618 of record NZ_JBSVXG010000124.1, read on the forward strand.
CATCAAACACCATGCACACCGAACGAACCAATAAACGCCCGGCGGGCAACACATTGATGCTTTGGCGATCCAGTTCGATCAGCCCGTCTTTGGCCATTTGCTGCAATTGCGGCCAAAGTTCGCCGAAATAGCCCTGGAAATCGATGTTGAAGGTCTGTTCGAACTCGGCGAATTCCAGGTGGAAATGGCAGATCAGCTGTTGAATCACCGCGCGCCGCAGGCGGTCGTCGGCGTCGCACAGCAGGCCACGGCTGGTAGCCAGTTGCGCCGAGGCCAGGCTGTTCTGGTACTGGGTCAGGTCGCTGCTGTTCTGGCAGTACAGATCGCCGATCTGGCTGATCGCCGACACCCCAAGCCCGATCAGATCGCAATGGCCGTGGGTGGTGTATCCCTGGAAGTTGCGTTGCAGGGTCGATTCTTCCTGGGCAATCGCCAGTTCGTCGTCAGGCAGGGCGAAGTGGTCCATGCCGATGTAGCGGTAGCCGGCAGCGGTCAGCTGATCGATGGTGCGCTGCAGCATCTCCAGTTTCTGCGCAGGCGTCGGCAGGTCATTGCCGTTGATGCGCCGCTGCGGCATGAAGCGTTCCGGCAAGTGGGCGTAGTTGAACACCGAGAGTCGGTCAGGCTGCAGGTGGATGACTTCTTCGACGGTGCGGGCAAAGTTGTCCGGGGTCTGTTTCGGCAGGCCGTAGATCAGGTCGATGTTGATCGAACGGAATTGCAGGGTGCGGGCGGCATCGATCACCGCGCGGGTCTGCTCCAGGGTTTGCAGGCGATTCACTGCACGCTGGACTGCAGGATCGAGGTCCTGCACGCCGATGCTCACGCGGTTGAAGCCCAGTTCGCGGAGCAGGCCCATGGTCGACCAGTCGGCTTCACGGGGATCGATTTCGATGCCGTAGTCCCCGGAATCATCGTCGAGCAGGTTGAAGTGCTCGCGCAGGTGCGCCATCAGCTGACGCAGTTCGTCATGGCTGAGGAAGGTCGGAGTGCCGCCGCCGAAGTGCAGTCGCTCGACCTTCTGCTGCGGGTCCAGGTGACAGGCGATGAGCTGGATTTCCTGCTCCAGTCGCTGCAGGTAGGGCAGGGCGCGGCCACGGTCCTTGGTGATGACCTTGTTGCAGGCGCAGTAATAGCAAATGTTCGCGCAGAACGGCACGTGCACGTACAGCGACAGCGGGCGCAGGGCCTTGCGGCTTTCGCGCAGGGCATGGAACAGGTCGAAGCTGCCGACTTGGGCGTTGAATTGCACGGCGGTCGGATAAGAGGTGTAGCGCGGACCCGCCAGGTCATAACGGCGGATCAGATCGGTATCCCAACGAATGGTGTCGAGCAGCATGCGGGCATCCCCCGGAATCGGCTGGCGGTGCTGGCCAGTCTAGGGGGTGGGGCATTTGGGTATCTTGATTTGCGTCAATGCCCCATCAGCCAATGCTGATGCGGCCCCGGCAAGGTCCAGATGCCGAACAGGATCACCAGCAACCCGCCGGCCATGCGCACGCTGCGTTTGCGCAACAACGCCGTCACCCGTTCCGCCGCCAGCCCGGTGGCGAGCAGCACCGGCCAGGTGCCGAGGCCGAACGCCAGCATCAGCAGCGCACTGTCCAGCGCATTGCCCTGGCTGGCCGACCACAGCAGGGTGCTGTAGACCAGACCGCACGGCAGCCAGCCCCAGAGCGCGCCCAGCAGCAGCGCGCGGGGGAAGCTCGACACCGGCAGCAGCTTGTTCGCCACCGGCTGAATCTGCCGCCAAAGCCCACGGCCCAGGCTTTCGATGCGGGTCAGTCCGCTCCACCAGCCGGCCAGGTACAGGCCCATGGCAATCAGTAACAGCCCGGCGAGCACGCGCATGAACATGGCCGCCGGGCTGTTGGCCACCGCCCAGCCGGCCAGGCCGATCAGTAGGCCGGCGAGGGCGTAGCTGAGGATGCGTCCCAGGTTATAGGCCAGCAGCAGGCGAAAGCGGCGGCTGCGTTGCTCCTTGGGAATTGCCAGGGTCAGCGCGCCCATCAAACCACCGCACATGCCCAGGCAATGACCGCCACCAAGCAGACCGAGAATCACCGCAGACACCAGCAAGGGCGCCAGTTCAAGCATGGGGCGGCGCCTTGTCATCGGGTTTGGCCGGCTGGCCGCTGGCCTCGTCGACGGCCGCGGTGTGGTTCGGGTCCTGGTCGTCGAACAGGATGCTGTGGGCCGGACCGTCGAGGTCGTCGTACTGACCACTGTCGACAGCCCAGAAGAAAATGTAGATAGCGATGGCCACGATCAGCAGTGCGGCCGGGATCATCACGTAGAGAGCTGGCATCTGGACTCCATGCCCGCGCGGCTCAGGCCGGCAGCGGGCGGGTTTCTGTCGTGGTGGCCTGCGCCTGCGCGCCCGGCAGGCGAGTCAGGCGCAGGGCATTGAGCACCACGGTCAACGAACTGATGGACATGCCGACCGCAGCCCACACTGGCGTGATCCAGCCGAGGGCGGCGAACGGCAACATGAGGCCATTGTACAACCCGGCCCACAGCAGATTCTCGATGATCACCCGACGGGTGCGCCGGGCCAGGCTGAAAGCCTCCACCAGAGCATCGAGGCGATTGGACAACAGCACCGCGTCGGCACTGGTTTTCGCAAGATCGGTGGCCGAGCCCATGGCCACGCTGATATCGGCGGCAGCCAGCACCGGCACATCATTGACCCCGTCGCCGAGCATCAGCACCTTGCAGCCTTGTTGATGCAGTTGCTGCAGAACCTGCAACTTGTCGTCCGGCCGCAAGCCGCCCCGGGCTTCGTCGATGCCCAGTTCCGCCGCGACACTGGCGACCATCGGCGAACTGTCGCCGGACAGCAACACCGTGCGCCAGCCGCGGGCCTTGCAGGCGGCCAGCAAGGCCGGAGCATCGCTGCGCAAACGGTCGTCGAGGACGAACCAGGCCAGCGGTCCCTGCTGATCGCCGAGCAGTAGCCATTGCCCGGCTTCATCCGGCATAGAAGGTTCAGCGGCGCCGCTGAGTTCGCAGACAAAACCGGGCTGGCCAATCCGCAGACGCTGCTCGCCAACCCGTCCTTCAAGGCCCAGACCGGGGGAGCTGTGCACCTCTTCGGCGGCCAGAGGCGCACGACCAAAGGCGCGGGCGATGGGGTGTTCGGAGCGGTTTTCCAGGGCGGCGGCCAGGCTCAGGCATTGATCGCTGTCGAGGGCGCCGAGGGGACGGATCGAGCGCAGGGCCAGTCGTCCTTCGGTAAGGGTGCCGGTCTTGTCGAAAATCACCGTATCGATCTGGTTGATGCCTTCCAGCACATGGCCGCGAGTCAGCAACAAGCCGAGTTTATGCAGGGTGCCGGTGGCGGCGGTGAGGGCGGTCGGCGTTGCCAGCGACAGTGCGCAGGGGCAGGTAGCGACCAGCATCGCCAGGACAATCCAGAAAGCTCGCGCCGAATCCAGCTGCCACCACAACAGGCCGATGCAGGCCGAGGCGATCAGAGTCAGCAGCAGGAACCACTGCGAGGCGCGGTCGGCGATTTCCGCCAGTCGTGGTTTTTCGGCCTGGGCGCGATCCAGCAGACGGACGATGGCCGAGAGCCGGGTGTCCTGGCCGAGCGCCTGGACTTGCACGGTCAGCGCGCCTTCGACGTTCAGGGTGCCGGCGGTGACGGCATCGCCCGGGGTGCGAGGTTGTGGCAGGTATTCGCCGGTCAGAAGGGATTCGTCGATGCTCGACTGGCCGTCGATAATCCTGCCGTCAGCCGGAAGCACGGCGCCCGGATGGACGAGCACTTGATCGCCCACTTTAAGTTCGCTCAGCAGAATGCGTTCGCTCTGGCCATCCGGGTTCAGGCGCAGGCAGGAGGCGGGCAGCAAGTTGACCAGCTGCGCGGTGGCGGCGGCGGTGCGCTCCCGGGCGCGACGCTCGAGGTATCGCCCGGCCAGCAGGAACAAAGCAAACATGCCAACCGCGTCGAAATACAGCTCGCCGACGCCAGTGATCGAAGTCCAGATCCCGGCGATGTAGGCGCTGCCAATGGCCAGCGATACCGAAACGTCCATGGTCAGGTGACGGGTGCGCAAATCGCGCATGGCGCCCTTGAAGAACGGCGCGCAGCTGTAGAACACGATCGGCGTGGTGAGGAACAGCGCGACCCAGCGCAGGATCGTGTGCATTTCGGGGCTGAGGTCGATGTTGAATTCCGGCCAGGTGGCCATGGTCGCCATCATTGCCTGGAACCACAGCAGGCCGGCGACCCCGAGCTGACGTAGGGCCAGACGGTTTTCGCTGGCCAGTTGCTCGCTGGCGCGGTCGGCCTGGTAGGGGTGTGCGGCGTAGCCGATGTGGCGCAGCTCGCTGAGGATCTGGCTGAGGGGCAGTTGCGCGTCGGCCCAGCTCACGTGCAGGCGATGGTTCGACAGGTTCAGTCGTGCCTCGGCCACCGCTGGCAGCGCGCGCAGGTGTTTCTCGATCAGCCAGCCACAGGCGGCGCAACTGATGCCTTCCATCAGCAACGTGGTTTCCGCCAGCTCGCCTTCGTGGCGGACAAAGGGTTGCTGCACTTCGGCGCGGTCATACAGCGCCAGCTCGTCGACGAGTTGCACCGGCAGCGCTTCGGGGTTGGCCGAGGCTTCGCTGCGATGCTGGTAATAGCTTTCCAGTCCGCCGGCCACGATCGCTTCGGCCACCGCCTGACAGCCAGGGCAACAGAATTCGCGGGTTTGCCCAAGGACCGCCGCGGTGAAACGGCTGCCGGCTGGGACGGGCAGGGCGCAGTGGTAGCAGGGGAGTGGGGTGGTCATTGGATTTTTATTGATACCGCTGAAACTGTTGCGTCGGATAGGGCCTCATCGCGAGCAGGCTCGCTCCCACAGGAAAACGCGATCCATTGTGTGAGCGAGCCTGCTCGCGATGCGCGAAGCGCGACTTTATTTTTTCAGGTCTTCCGCCCCCTGCAACGGCTCATCACCGAGCAGCAGGTCCTTCTCATGGTCGACCGCTTCTTCCTCGAACAGGCGCCAGATATGGTCGTCCTGAGTACCCAGCAATTCGACAAAGCGCCGACCTTCGACCTTGTCGCTCAACTGGCCGAGGTAGCGGCCCTGTTCGGTTTCGCTGCGGGTCAGGATGATCTTGCGGTCCTTCTCCGGCTGGGTCGGGGAGATCAGGTTCAGCTCCAGGGTTTGCGGCTGGCTGTTGCCGCTCAGGCGCAGGTCGACTTCGCCGGTCACGTCATCCAGGCGGACACTGGCGCGCATCAACAGGGTCTGCGCCAGCAGTTCGCGGTCCAGAGAGCGGTTGATGCCTTTGCCGGCCTCGTAGTAGTTGTCGTTGACCAGGTTGTCCGGGTTGTTCACCGCGATGGTCACCATGGACAAGGTCAGGGTCACCGAGCAGGCCAGAATCCCGATGATGATCCATGGCCAAAGGTGCTTGTACCACGGGCTTGCGGCGTTTGCTGCGGGCATGTTCACTTCTCTCAACGATTTTGTGGGCCGATGAATCGGCTCTTGGCTTCAACGTGAATGCTGGCGTCATCGGCGTCCTTGAGGATGAATTTCACCTCGTTGGTGCTCGATGGCAGGTGTTCCGGGGCCACGGACAGTTCGGCCGGCTGGCTGACGATATCGCCGGCCGCCACCTTGATCTCGCGTCGACCCTGCAGCTTGAGGTCCGGCAGGCCGGTGGCTTCAAGCAGGTAGGTGTGGTCGCGTTGATCCTTGTTCATGATCTTCAGGCTGTAGACGTTTTCGATCCGGCCTTCGGCATTCTCGCGATACAGCACGCGGTCCTTGCTGACGTCGAAGCCTACCAGCGAACGCATGAAGAATGCGGTCACCAGCAAGCTGATCATCACCAGCAGAACCACCGCATAGCCGATCAGGCGCGGACGCAGTTTATGGGTCTGATGCCCCGACAGGTTGTGCTCGGTGGTGTAGCTGATCAGGCCGCGCGGATATTCCATCTTGTCCATGATCGCGTCGCAGGCGTCGATGCAGGCGGCGCAGCCGATGCATTCGATTTGAAGGCCGTCGCGGATGTCGATGCCGGTCGGGCAGACCTGGACGCACATGGTGCAGTCGATGCAGTCGCCCAGGCCCTGGGCCTTGTAATCGATCCCTTTCTTGCGCGGGCCACGGCCTTCGCCGCGACGCGGGTCGTAGGAAACGATCAGGGTGTCCTTGTCGAACATCACGCTCTGGAAGCGCGCGTACGGGCACATGTAGATGCACACTTGCTCCCGCAGCCAGCCGGCGTTGCCGTAGGTGGCGAGGGTGAAGAAACCAACCCAGAAATACGACCAGCCATCGGCCTCGCCGGTGAAGAAGTCGATGACCAGTTCACGGATCGGCGAGAAGTAGCCGACGAAGGTCATGCCGGTCACGAAACCGATCAGCAGCCACATCGTGTGCTTGCTGAATTTGCGCAGGAATTTATTGGCGCTCATCGGCGCCTTGTCGAGCTTGATGCGTTGGTTGCGGTCGCCTTCGGTGACCTTTTCGCACCACATGTAGATCCACGTCCAGACGCTTTGCGGGCAGGTGTAACCGCACCAGACCCGGCCGGCGTACACGGTGATGAAGAACAGGCCGAAGGCGGCGATGATCAACATGCCCGAGAGCAGGATGAAATCCTGGGGCCAGAAGGTTGCGCCGAAGATGAAGAATTTACGTTCTGGCAGGTTCCACCAGACGGCCTGGTGCCCGCCCCAGTTCAGCCAAACCGTACCGAAGTACAGCAGGAACAACACGGCACCGCCTGCCATCCGCAGGTTGCGGAACAGGCCGGTGAAAGCGCGGGTGTAGATCTTTTCCCGGGAGGCGTAGAGGTCGACGCTGTTATTCGCGTTTTTGGCGGGCGGAGTAACGTCGTGTACCGGAATCTGGTTGCTCATCGGTTGCATCCCACGGCAGTGGAAAAATGCCTCGGTCAGTACGTGCCAACCGCGGTCAAAAAGGGGTGTCGCAGTGGCGCAATGATACGCCTGTCGCTCTGGCTCAAGGGTGCGACCTTTGGTCACGTTGGTGGAAATCAAATGACCGTGTAATGACCTGTATCAATTGACTTGTGAATTATGGCCGGTTTTGCGCGGTGGAGAGGTCAATCGGCCCATGGGTTGATGAGCTGAACACCGCTGGCCTGGAAGTCGCCGATGTTGCGTGTGACCACAGTCAGGCCATGGACCAGCGCCGTCGCGGCAATCAAGGAGTCGGCTTCATTGGCGCGGTCTGGCACATGCAGACTGGCGCAGCGAAGCGCCACGGCAGTATCGACTGGCAGAATCCGGGCATCGAAAGCCGGTAAGACATGGCGCTTGAGCCAGCTGCGCAATACCTTTCCTTGCGCTGGATCACGACGTTCCATGCGCAGAACCCCGGTCTCCAGTTCCTTCACGGTAATGGCCGAAATAAACATGCGTGGTGCGATGATGCTTTTGGCCCAGGCGACGACGTTAGCGTCTGCCTGGGGTTTGCGCAGTTCCGAAATGACATTGGTATCGAGTAGGTACATCAGGACAGATCCACAGGGCGATGATTGATCACGGCACGCTCGGTTTCGAACTCGATATCTGCCGCTTCCGGCATGACGAGCAGGTCAACGATGTCGGCGTTCATGCCGGTCAGTTTTTGGTACTCCTCAATACTTAGCAGCACGTGGGCTGGTTTGCCTCGATCAGTGATGAAAACCGGTCCCTGGCGCGTGGCTTTTTTGGCACCACTTGTGTCCTGGTTGAATTCGCGGCTGGAAATGGTGGTGATGGCCATCATGTCTGACCCTCCTGAATGGCTAATGTAGAAACGTTACTACTAGTTCGCACTGCCCGCAACTTCAATGCGGTTGTCGCTCACCATTCGTCCAATGCAAGGCACTCAAGCCGCTGCATTGTTTCTCACGTTTAAGAGCGGATATCCCGCGCATGCGAACGGAGAAGCAGCATGGACATTGACGAGAATGCACCTGGAAACATGTCGCAGCAGGAAGTCACGCGCACGACCGACAACGAAACCGGGCATGACCCGAGGCAAAGCGGGTCCGAGGTTCCGCTGGCGCCGGATGATGAGTCGCCGGTCGATGAAGATATGACGGATGTTGATGTCACCAACAGGGTGTCGAGCGAGCATCCGCAGGCCGGAACTCACAGTGGTGTCGGTGAGGCGCAGGATGATCCGCAGGCGATCGAGCGGGAAGAAACCGGGCAGACTTCCCCAGACTTGCCCGCAAGCGATCCTGAATCCGGAGCGTAACCCCTGTAGGAGCGAGCACGCTCGCGATGGTCGTCAACGATAACGCTGGCTGTCTGACACCCCGCGGTGGCTGAGACTCCATCGCGAGCAAGCTCGCTCCTACATAAGGTGGGGCATAAAAAAATCCGATGCCAGGCGACTGGCATCGGATTTTTCGTGAAGCGCTGCTTGGGTTCAATCGCCCGAGGCGTCTGCCTTATTGGGCATCTTCCGCCGGAGCCTTCTCGCCATGGGACAGGCTGTAGACGTAAGCGGCCAGCAGGTGAACCTTGTCGTTGCCTTGCATCTGCTCTTGCGCAGGCATCTGGCCCTGACGGCCGTAACGGATGGTCTGCTGCAGTTGAGCGAAGCTCGAACCGTAGATGAACGCCGCCGGGTGAGTCAGGTTTGGCGCGCCCATGGCCGGGGTGCCTTTGCCTTCCGGACCGTGGCAAGCCACGCAGTTGGCAGCGAACAGCTTCTGGCCGTTGGCCGCATCGGCCTTGGTGCCTTCCGGCAGTTTGCGGCCGTCGAGATTGGTCACGATGAACGCGGCAACGTCCGCTACGCCTTGCTCGCCGATCACGTCAGCCCACGCCGGCATGACCGCGTGGCGACCGCCCATGATGGTGGTCTTGATGGCTTCCGGCTCGCCGCCCCAGCGCCAATCGTTGTCGGTCAGGTTCGGGAAGCCATAGGCGCCCTTGGCGTCGGAACCGTGGCAGACCGAACAGTTGGAGGCGAACAGGCGGCCACCCATCTTCAGGGCTTGCGGGTCCTTGGCCACTTCTTCGATCGGCATGGCGGCGAACTTGGCGAAGATCGGACCGAACTTGGCGTCCGAACGAGCCATTTCCTTTTCCCACTCGTGAACGCCGGTCCAGCCGGTCTGGCCGTTGGCGAACGCGGTCTGCTTTTCGTTATCCAGGTAGTTGTAACCTGGCAGCAGGCCTTTCCAGTTGCCAAGGCCCGGGTACAGCACCAGGTAGCCCAGGGCGAAAACGATGGTGCCCACGAATAGCATGAACCACCATTTCGGCAGCGGGTTGTCGTACTCCTCGATCCCGTCGAAAGAGTGCCCAACCGTCTCTTCGGTGGCCTCGCTGCGCTGGCCCTTGCGGGTCGACAACAGCAGCCAGGTCAGGCAAAAGATCGTACCGAGACTGAGGACTGTGACGTACAGACTCCAGAATGTAGTCATTCTTTGTTACTCCTAGAAGCTTGCTCGACGTGCTTGATGGCTTCGGGATCATCCGCGAAAGGCAGCAAGGTCGCGTCTTCAAACTCCGACTTGCGCTTGGGGCTGAACACCCACAAGGCCAGACCCACGAAGGCCACCATCACCACGACGGTGCCCAGGCCACGAATCATCCCGATATCCATTTAGATCACCGTTTGCTTTTGATGATGGTGCCCAGGCCTTGCAGATAGGCCACCAGCGCGTCCATTTCGGTTTTGCCCTTCACGGCATCCTTGGCACCGGCGATGTCTTCGTCGGTGTAAGGGACGCCGAGCGTGCGCAAGACTTCCATTTTCTTGGCGGTGTCTTTGCCGTCGAGCTTGTTTTCCACGAGGAACGGGTAGGCCGGCATCTTCGATTCAGGCACCACGTTGCGCGGGTTGTACAGGTGCGCACGCTGCCAGTCATCTGAGTAACGACCGCCGACACGGGCCAGGTCCGGACCGGTACGCTTGGAACCCCACAGGAACGGGTGATCCCAGACGCTTTCACCGGCGACCGAGTAGTGCCCGTAACGTTCGGTTTCGGCACGGAACGGACGGATCATCTGCGAGTGGCAGCTGACACAGCCGTTGGCGATGTAGATGTCGCGGCCTTCCAGTTCAAGGGCGGAGCGCGGCTTCATGCCCTCGACCGGCTTGTTGGTCACGTCCTGGAAAAACAGCGGAACGATCTGGGTCAGGCCGCCGACGCTGACGGCGATGACCATGAAGAAGGCCAGCAGGCCAATGTTCTTCTCGACTGCTTCATGCTTCATCAGTGAGCTCCAACTACAGCGATCTGTTCGGCGGCTTCAGCTTCTGCCGGGTTCGAGGCACGGACGGTGCGCCATACGTTGTAGGCCATGAGCAGCATGCCGGTGGCGAAGAATGCGCCGCCCAGTGCGCGGACGATGAAGCCCGGGTGGCTGGCTTGCAGTGCTTCGACGAACGAGTAGGTAAGGGTGCCGTCATCGTTGATCGCACGCCACATCAGACCCTGGGTGATACCGTTTACCCACATCGAGGCGATGTACAGAACGGTGCCGATGGTCGCGAGCCAGAAGTGGGCGTTGATCAGGCCGACGCTGTGCATCTGCGCACGTCCGAACAGTTTCGGAATCATGTGGTAAACGGCGCCGATGGAGATCATCGCAACCCAGCCCAAGGCACCGGCGTGTACGTGGCCGATGGTCCAGTCGGTGTAGTGCGACAGCGAGTTCACGGTCTTGATCGCCATCATCGGACCTTCGAAGGTCGACATGCCGTAGAAGGCCAGGGAAACCACCAGGAAGCGCAGGATCGGGTCGGTGCGCAGCTTATGCCAGGCGCCCGACAGGGTCATCATGCCGTTGATCATGCCGCCCCAGCTCGGAGCCAGCAGGATGATCGACATCGCCATGCCCAGCGATTGTGCCCAATCCGGCAGAGCGGTGTAGTGCAGGTGGTGAGGACCGGCCCAGATGTAGAGGGTGATCAGTGCCCAGAAGTGCACGATCGACAGGCGATAGGAGTAGATCGGACGCTCGGCCTGTTTCGGCACGAAGTAGTACATCATCCCCAGGAAGCCCGTGGTCAGGAAGAAGCCCACGGCGTTGTGGCCGTACCACCACTGGATCATCGCGTCCGTCGCACCCGAGTAGGCGGAGTAGGACTTGAACAGGCTGACCGGCAGCGACATGTGGTTGACGATGTGCAGCATCGCGGTCACGACGATGAACGCGCCGTAGAACCAGTTGCCGACATAGATGTGCTTGGTCTTGCGCTTGGTGATGGTGCCGAAGAACACCAGACCGTAGGTGACCCAGACGATGGCCAGCAGAATAGCCAGAGGCCATTCCAGCTCAGCGTATTCCTTGGTGGTGGTGTAACCCAGCGGCAAGGTAACGATGGCGCCGACGATCACCGCTTGCCAACCCCAGAAGGTGAAGGCCGCGAGGCTGTCGGAAATCAGTCGCGTTTGGCAGGTTCGCTGCACGACGTAATAGGAAGTGGCAAACAGTGCACAACCACCGAAGGCGAAAATCACCAGGTTTGTGTGCAACGGGCGCAGGCGTCCAAAGCTCGTCCAGGGCAGACCGAAGTTCAATTCCGGCCAGACCAGTTGAGAGGCGATGAAGACACCGAGCCCCATGCCAAGGATCCCCCAGACCACCGTCATGATGGCGAACTGGCGGACTACCTTATAGTTATAAGCAGTCGGACTGATTGCTGTGCTCATTCTAAGGTTCCACGGTTTGGGTGTTTTATTAGGATTAAAAATCGGCGCAAGTATGTAGAAAGCAGGGGGTCATTGCAACGCGCCATGACTTGGGTCAATGCTTTCAAAAGCTGATTCTGCGGCCTTTCCATGCGCCGCGTAAGGGCAAATTTGCCCACAGGCAAATGGCCACTCAAGACTGGATGGGCGAGGGGGTCAGGTCGGATGTTACGAGGTGTGTTCGAATGCAACCTTCCGGTGACCGAAGGCAATTGTCGCGACAGCCGGTATCTACCAGCCTTTGCGGCCTGTCATCGGGCAGATTCGTCGAACACATCGTTCAGGGTCGACCTGGAACCGGCATCGGCCAGTCCGCTTCGGGGAAAGCGTAGACCCGAATCCGGGGAACCGAAAGGCGGTCTGTTCGAGGGTGCGACAATGAGTCGCAAAGAAGGAGGGAACTGCCGCATTCGGGAGAATGCGGCAGTAGAGCGGTCAGCGATTATTGCTTTTTGCTTTCGGCCTGCAGGCGCTCGGTATTCAATCCGTGGGACAGGCTGTACACATACGCGGCCAGCAATTGCACTTTATCGTTGCCGAGCAGTTCGCTCTGGGCCGGCATGTGGCCTTGGCGACCATGGCGGATGGTCTGTTGCAGCTGTGCCAGGCTCGAACCGTAAATGAAGCCGGCTGGATGCGTCAGATTCGGCGCCCCCATGGCTTCGGTGCCCTGGCCGGTGGCGCCGTGACAGGCGGTGCAGGTGGTGCTGAATACCTGTTGGCCGGCTTGCAGGTCGGCGGTGTCGTCAGCCGGCAGCGGCAGGCCCGCCAGTTCGTGGCGCACGTAAGCGGCGACGTTTTTCACCCCGGCCTCGCCGAGGATTTCACCCCAGGCCGGCATGGCCGCCATGCGACCGCCCATGATGGTGGTCTTGATGGTCTGCGCATCGCCGCCCCAGCGCCAGTCGTTGTCGGTCAGGTTGGGGAAACCGAAAGCACCCTTGGCGTCCGAGCCATGGCACACCGAGCAGTTGGAGGCGAACAGGCGTCCGCCCATCTTCAGCGCCTGCGGATCCTGCGCGACATCTTCCAATGGCATCGCGGCGAATTTGGCGAAGATCGGGCCGAATTTGGCGTCGGCCTTGTCCATCTCCTTTTCCCACTCGTGCGCGCCGGTCCAGCCGTTCTCGTAACCGGGCAGGATGCCTTTCCAGTTGCCCAGGCCCGGATAGAGGATCAGGTAGCCGACGGCAAACACCAAAGTGCCGGCGAACAGCATGAACCACCACTGCGGCAGCGGGTTGTCGTATTCCTCGATGCCGTCGAAGCTGTGGCCCATGGTCTGGTCGACGCTGCCCTTGGTCTCGCCCCGGCGGGTGCCGATCAGCAGCCAGGTCAGGCCGATCAGGCTGCCGATGGTCAGTACGCAGATCCACGTACTCCAGAAGGTGGTCATGGCCGGGTACTCCTTGTTGCGGACTCTTGGGTCGTGTCGGGTTGTGGTTCGTCGGCGAACGGCAGCAGACGCGCTTCGGCGAACTCCGGGCTGCGCTTGGCGTTGAACACCCACAGGGTCAGGCCGACGAAGGCCACGAACACCACCACGGTGCCCAGGCCACGGATCATTCCAGTGCTCATTTCAATGACCATGAATCACCTCTTGCTCTTGATGGCAGTGCCGAGCACTTGCAGGTAGGCAACCAGTGCGTCCATTTCGGTCTTGCCCTTGAGCGACTCGGTCGCGCCTGCAATGTCCTCGTCGGTGTAAGGCACGCCCAGGGTGCGCATGGCGCGCAGCTTGGTTTCGGTGTGACTGCTGTCCAGCGCGTTGGCGACCAGCCATGGGTAGGCAGGCATCTTCGACTCCGGCACTACGTTGCGCGGGTTGTACAAATGCGCGCGGTGCCAGTCATCCGAGTAGCGCGCGCCGACCCGGGCCAGGTCGGGACCGGTACGTTTCGAGCCCCACAGGAACGGGTGATCCCAGACGCTCTCGCCGGCAACCGAGTAGTGGCCGTAGCGTTCGGTCTCGGCGCGGAACGGGCGGATCATCTGCGAGTGACAGCCCACGCAGCCTTCGCGGATGTAGATGTCGCGGCCTTCGAGTTGCAGTGCGGTGTAGGGTTTCATGCCGTCCACCGGCTTGTTGGTCACGTCCTGGAAGAACAGCGGGACGATCTGGGTCAGGCCGCCGATGCTCACGGCGAGCACCATCAGCAGCATCAACAGGCCGACGTTCTTTTCAATCGTTTCGTGTTTCATCGCGAGCTCCTCAAGCCATCTGCGCGGCAGCGGCGACGTCGGCAGGCTGCGAGGCCCGCACGGTGCGCCAGGTGTTGTAAGCCATCAGCAACATGCCGCTTAGGAACACCGCCCCGCCGATCAGTCGCACGATGAAGCCCGGGTGGCTGGCCACCAGGGTTTCGACGAAGGAGTAGGTCAGCGTGCCGTCCTCGTTCACCGCGCGCCACATCAGGCCCTGGGCGATGCCGTTGACCCACATCGAGGCGATGTAGAGAACGGTGCCGATGGTGGCGAGCCAGAAGTGCGCGTTGATCAGGCCGATGCTGTGCATCTGAGGGCGACCGAAGACTTTCGGGATCATGTGGTACAGCGCGCCGATGGAAATCATCGCGACCCAGCCAAGAGCGCCGGCGTGCACGTGGCCGATGGTCCAGTCGGTGTAGTGGGAGAGGGCGTTCACGGTCTTGATCGCCATCATCGGGCCTTCGAAGGTCGACATGCCGTAGAACGCCAGCGACACCACGAGGAAGCGCAGGATCGGGTCGCTGCGCAACTTATGCCAGGCGCCCGAGAGGGTCATCATGCCGTTGATCATGCCGCCCCAGCTCGGCGCCAGCAGGATCAGCGACATCACCATGCCCAGCGACTGCGCCCAGTCCGGCAGCGCGGTGTAGTGCAGGTGGTGAGGGCCGGCCCAGATGTACAGGGTGATCAGCGCCCAGAAGTGCACGATCGACAGGCGATAGGAATACACCGGACGCTCGGCCTGCTTGGGCACGAAGTAATACATCATCCCCAAAAAGCCCGCGGTGAGGAAAAAGCCCACGGCGTTGTGCCCGTACCACCACTGCACCATGGCATCGGTGGCACCGGCGTAGATCGAGTAGGACTTGGTGAAGCTCACCGGCAACTCAAGGTTGTTGACGATGTGCAGGATGGCGACGGTGATGATGAACCCGCCGAAGAACCAGTTACCGACATAGATGTGTTTGGTCCTGCGCTGCATCACCGTGCCGAAGAACACGATCGCGTAGGCGACCCAGACGATGGTGATCAGGATGTCGATCGGCCATTCCAGCTCGGCGTATTCCTTGGAACTGGTGTAGCCCAGTGGCAGGCTGATGGCCGCCAGCAGGATCACCAGTTGCCAGCCCCAGAAGCAGAACGCGGCGATTTTCGGCGCGAACAATTGAGTCTGGCAGGTGCGCTGCACCGAGTAGAACGAGCTGGCAAACAGCGCGCAGCCGCCGAAGGCGAAGATCACCGCGTTGGTGTGCAGCGGGCGCAAGCGACCGAAACTGGTCCACGGCAAGTTGAAGTTGAGTTCGGGCCAGACCAACTGGGCAGCGAGAAAAACCCCGAGCCCCATGCCGACGATGCCCCACACCACCGTCATAATGGCGAATTGGCGGACCACCTTATAGTTGTAGGCGGTACTGATAGAAGTGTTCATGGTTCCCCATCCACGGTTCAGCCCAAGCGCGCCAGCGGCGCATCCTTCGGCTGGAGTTATAGGCAGACTAAATGCGAGGCAAGCATGGACAAACGGCACAAGGCCGGTATTGACGGGGATCAATGGGCGCAGTGCGTGCGCGATCACGGATGGCTGTGGAATGCCGCCGTGGCGCCGAATTCGGCGACATTGATCCTCGTCCATGGTGCCGGCGCGCCCATGGACAGCGACTGGATGAATGACATGGCCACACGCCTCGCGGCGCTTGGGGTCAACGTGCTGCGCTTCGAGTTTCCCTATATGGCACAGCGGCGTGTCGATGGCGGCAAACGTCCGCCGAACCCGGCGCCGAAATTGCTTGAATGCTGGCGCGAGGTGTATGCCCAGGTGCGGCGCCATGTCACCGGGCCGCTGGCGATCGGCGGCAAATCCATGGGCGGGCGGATGGCCAGCCTGCTCGCCGATGAACTCGGCGCGGATGCGCTGGTGTGCCTGGGGTATCCGTTCTATGCGGTGGGCAAGCCGGAGAAGCCACGGGTCGAGCATCTGGCCGGGTTGAAGACGCGGACGTTGATCGTGCAGGGTGAGCGCGATGCTTTGGGTAATCGCGAGGCGGTGGCGGGGTATGAACTGTCACCCGCGATCGAGGTGTGCTGGCTGGTGGCGGCGGATCATGATTTGAAGCCGCTGAAGGCTTCGGGGTTCAGTCATGAGCAACATTTGGCTTCGGCGGCGGAGCGGGTGGCTGCGTTTCTGCAGTGAGGTTTGTGTTGTCCTGGCGGGCCTCTTCGCGGGCAAGCCTCGCTCCTACAAGGTTCTGTGTCGATCAC
>NZ_JBSVXG010000125.1:0-17695 GCF_054070595.1 Pseudomonas sp. SDO55104_S430
GAGCAGGCTCGCTCCCACGGTGAAAATAGTTTTCAGCTGGGGGAGCGAGCCTGCTCGCGATAGCGGACTTACAGACACTCAACAATTTCATGCTAAAACGCGACACAAAAATGTCGTAGATCGGAATGTACGCCCTCAAACAGTGCGCTTTTCACCCAAATTCGTTAGGCTACGCGCCATTTTTGCGTCCGCCGCCCACAAGGCAGCTACCGCGTAAAGGGTCAGTCCCATACGGACCGGCAGCATTTCCCTCACCCATAAGGGAAACCCCTCTCTAAATTCCGATTCAGTAGTGTGGTATTTCCTTAATGAAAGTGTTGAAAGGCCAGGACATCCTGGCGCTTGGTTTTATGACGTTTGCCCTGTTCGTCGGGGCCGGCAACATCATCTTCCCGCCTATCGTCGGTTTGCAGTCCGGGCCTAACGTCTGGATGGCGGCGCTGGGCTTTCTGGTCACGGCAGTCGGCCTGCCGGTGGTCACCGTGGTCGCGTTGGCCAAGGTCGGTGGCGCCATGGACGCCTTGAGCAGCCCGATCGGCAAAGTCGCCGGTGGTCTGCTGGCTGCTGCCTGCTACCTGGCCGTTGGTCCGCTGTTCGCCACGCCGCGCACCGCTACCGTGTCTTTCGAAGTGGGTCTGGCCCCGCTGACTGGCGAAAGCCCGCTGGCGCTGTTTCTGTACAGCTCGGTGTACTTCCTGCTGGTGTTCTTCATCTCGCTCTACCCGGGCCGCCTGCTGGACACCGTGGGGCGTTTCCTCGCGCCACTGAAGATCATTGCCCTGGCGGTATTGGGCATCGCGGCATTCGCCTTGCCGGCGGGTGACATCGGTCAGGCCACCCCTGAATATGTCGCCGCACCATTCTCACAGGGTTTCATCAATGGCTACCTGACCATGGATACCCTCGGCGCTCTGGTGTTCGGCATCGTGATCGTCAATGCCATCCGTTCCCGCGGTGTTGAGTCGCCAGCGCTGATCACCCGTTACGCGATCATTGCCGGTCTGATTGCAGGCGTCGGTCTTGCGCTGGTCTATGTCAGCCTGTTCCGCCTCGGCTCCGGCAGCCATGAAGTAGCCGCTGGTGCCACCAACGGCGCGGCGGTATTGCATGCTTATGTGCAGCACACCTTCGGATCGCTCGGCAGCGGTTTCCTGGCAGTGCTGATCTCTCTGGCGTGCCTGGTAACGGCGGTTGGCCTGACCTGTGCCTGCGCTGAATATTTCAGCCGAGTGCTGCCGTTGTCCTACAAGACCCTGGTTATCATCCTCGCCGCGTTCTCGCTGCTGGTGTCCAACCTGGGCCTGACCAAGCTGATCGCGTTCTCGATCCCGGTGCTGACCGCGATCTACCCGCCGTGCATCGCCTTGGTCGCCCTGAGCTTCTGCAAAGACTTCTGGCATGAGCAAGGCCGGATCGTCGGTCCGGTGATGCTGGTGTCGTTCCTGTTCGGCCTGATCGACGCGCTCAAGGGCGCGGGCCTGGCGGACTGGATGCCGGCACAACTGGCTCACCTGCCGCTGAGCGAGCAGGGCCTGGCGTGGCTGGTGCCGTCGGTGATGACCCTGGTGGTCGCCGTGGTCTGCGACCGCCTGCTGGGCAAGCGCGCCGAAGCGCTGGCTTAAGCTTCATCGGCCCGTCACGAGCGGGCCGATCAGGCAAAAAGGAAATGCCCCGTATCAATCGATACGGGGCATTTTTTTGCTTCACGCAAATCTATTGTGGGAGCGGGCTTGCTCGCGAAGAGGGCATAACATTCAATGGCGATGTCGACTGACACACCGCTTTCTCGAGCAAGTCGAATTGTCGAACCACCGCTCCCACATGGGTACGGTTTTCCACCTGCACATCACAAGGACCTGCATGTCGTTCATCCAAGCCAACCTGATCCACCTCCTTGCCGCGCTCTGGTTCGTCATCTGTTGGGGTGGTTACACCCGCTATGCGACCTGGAAAGGCCGTGACACCGCCTGCCTGGCCAGCGTGCTGCATCTTTATCGCGAAGACTGGATGCGCCGCATGCTGCTGCGTGACAACCGTATCGCCGATGCCAGCGTGATCGGCAATCTTGAGCGCAACGCCTCTTTCTTCGCCTCCAGCACCCTGATTATCCTGGCCGGCATCCTGACGGTGCTTGGCTCGTCCGAGCGTGCAGTGTCGTTGCTGGCGGATATTCCGATGGTCCAGCAGGCCTCTCAGGGCATGTCGGAAATCAAGTTGCTGTGCCTGGCGCTGGTGTTCGTCTACGCCTTCTTCACCTTCAGCTGGTGCATGCGCCAGTACAACTTTGCTGCGATCCTGGTGGGCTCGGCGCCGATGGCCGGCGAACGCCATGTCTCGGAACTGGAGCGCAAGGCCTTTGCCAACCGCGCTGCGCGGGTCATCTCCATGGCGGCCAACCAATTCAACTTCGGCCTGCGTTCCTATTACTTCGGCATGAGCATGCTGGCCTGGTTTGTCAGCCCCTGGTTGTTCATGTTGATGAGCGCCGGTGTGGTGATCGTGTTGTATCGCCGCGAGTTTCATTCCGACGTACTCGACGTGATGGTCTATACCCCTACAGAGGCGCCGTTGCCCGAGGTCAATAAAGAGGCCGCTTGATGAGTATTCCGTTCTGGTGTGTGTTTATCAGTGCCTTGTTGATTTACGTGGCGCGCATGCCCGTAACCAAGGCCATGAAAGAGCAGGGTGGTTACGACAATCACCTGCCGCGTCAACAGCAGGGGCAACTAACCGGGTTTGGCGCCCGGGCAGTGGCGGCACACCAGAACAGTATCGAAGCGTTCATCCTGTTTTCGGTGGGCGTCCTGATGGCGCATACCACTCAGACGGCGGGCTGGCTCATTGATCTGATCGCCATCGTCTTTGTCATCGCCCGAGTTATCTACTTGCTGTGTTACTGGAAAGATCTGGCGTGGCAGCGAAGCCTGGTGTGGCTGGTGGGATTAGTCTGTTCGCTATTGCTGATGATTAGTCCGACTTTTCGAACGATTTTGCTCTAAGGCTGGATCTCGTAAGAAATCGCAGGCAAAAGAAAACCCGCACTTGGCGGGTTTTCTTTTATCACGCTAAAAACCGAATTAGTTCTTAGGTGCTTCGGGCGCGGCTTCTTTTGCCGCTGCTTCGTTCGATTCAGCCTGAGCTTTGGCGGCTTCGGCGTTTTCTTTCGCCGCGTCGTTCACCTTATCCTGAGCTTCGTTCATTTTTTCCTGAGCTTGCTCGGCGTGTTGATTGGCATCTTGAGCTTTGTCCTCGGATTTTTTATCGCAGGCAGCGAGACCGAGGGAAGCGGTCAACATCAAGGCAATAGCTAAAGTCTTACGCATGGGGTGTTTCTCCTTGTGGAAAATAACTACTTGGCCTTTCGAGCACAGGCCCCGGGGTTAAGTTCCTCAAATGCTTCAGATATATAAGTTTGTTCTAATGCGGAACTTTTACGCGGATTGTTACTTCACTTTGTCAAGTATTCACATAGAGCATCTGCAGATGGCCGAAAACCCTATTTTTGAGCGCGCGATACGCTTCATGTCAGCCTTGCGTCATTGTCAGGTCCTCGGATTACGAGTTCACAACGCCAGTAATGAGGGGATGACAGTAGTTCTTCCTTATAGCCAGCAGATCGTTGGAAACCCGAGTACCGGGGTGATCCACGGCGGCGCCATTACCACACTGATGGACACCGCCTGCGGCATGTCCACCCTCTGTGTGTTGCCGGAGTTCGAGGTCTGTCCCACTCTCGACCTGCGCATCGACTACATGCATGCCGCCGAACCGCACAAGGATGTGTACGGTTTCGCCCAGTGCTACCGGGTCACCACCGACGTGATCTTTGCCCGCGGTTTTGCCTATCAGGACGATCCCGAACAGCCCATCGCCCATGTGGTGGGCACGTTCATGCGCATGGGCAAGGGCATCAAGGGCGCCAAGGGTTTTGGTGGTGCCATCGCCGGAGGTGCGAAATGACAGACGGTATCCAGGATCAATTGCAAAAAGCCCATGAGCAGGGCGACTACACAGGGCTCTTGCAGCTGATTCCCTACGCCACGCTGATTGGCCTCGAATGCTCGCGGGTGGGCGATGAGCTGCTGTTTCGCCTGCCGGCCAACAAGGACAACATCGGCAATCCGCTGTTGCCCGCGATCCATGGCGGCGTGATTGCCGGCTTCATGGAGCTGGCCGCGGCGCTGCATCTGTTGATTACCACCGGCTCGCCGGGGGTGCCGAAAATTATCGATTTCTCCCTCGATTACCTGCGTGCCGGACAGTTCCGCGATACCTGGGCAAGATGCCAGGTGTGCCGCCAGGGTCGTCGGGTGGGCAATGTGGCGATTACCGCCTGGCAAAGCACCGAAGGTGAACCCATTGCCACCGCACGAGCGCATTTCAAACTGGAGGAGCCCTTGAAATCCTGAATGCAGCCCCCAACTCACATGACAACCCGCCGCAGACCCTCTTGGTCGCGGCTCACGCCATCTGATTGGAGTTTGATGACCATGAGTGTGGAAACTCAAAAGGAAACCCTGGGCTTCCAGACCGAGGTAAAGCAGCTGCTGCACCTCATGATCCATTCGCTGTATTCCAACAAGGAAATTTTCCTTCGCGAATTGATCTCGAACGCCTCTGACGCTGTAGACAAATTGCGTTTCGAAGCCCTGTCCAAGCCTGAGTTGCTGGAAGGTGGCGCGGAACTGAAAATCCGTGTGAGCTTCGACAAGGACGCCAAGACCGTCACTCTCGAAGACAACGGCATCGGCATGAGCCGTGAAGATGTGATCACCCACTTGGGTACCATCGCCAAGTCCGGCACCGCCGACTTCATGAAAAACCTCTCGGGCGACCAGAAGAAGGATTCGCACCTGATCGGTCAGTTCGGCGTGGGCTTCTACTCCGCGTTCATCGTGGCCGACAAGGTCGACGTGTTCAGCCGTCGTGCCGGTAGCCCGGCTAGCGAAGGCGTGCACTGGTCGTCCAAGGGCGAGGGCGAGTTCGAAGTCGCCACTGTCGACAAAGACGACCGCGGCACCCGTATCGTTCTGCACCTGAAGTCCGGCGAAGACGAGTTCGCCGACGGCTGGCGCCTGCGCAACATCATCAAGAAGTACTCCGACCACATCGCCTTGCCGATCGAGTTGCCCAAAGAAGCTGCAGCCGCCGAAGGCGAAGAGAAGCCGGCCGTTGAATGGGAAACCGTCAACCGCGCCAGCGCCCTGTGGACCCGTCCTCGCACCGACGTGAAGGACGAGGAATACCAGGAGTTCTACAAGCACATCGCTCACGACTTCGAAAACCCGCTGAGCTGGAGCCACAACAAGGTCGAAGGCAAGCTCGAATACAGCTCGCTGCTGTACGTGCCGGCCCGTGCTCCGTTCGATCTGTACCAGCGTGAAGCGCCGAAAGGCCTGAAGCTGTACGTGCAGCGCGTGTTCGTCATGGATCAGGCCGAGTCGTTCCTGCCGCTGTACCTGCGTTTCATCAAGGGCGTGGTCGACTCCAACGACCTGTCGCTGAACGTATCGCGGGAAATCCTGCAGAAGGACCCGATCATCGACTCCATGAAGTCGGCACTGACCAAGCGCGTGCTGGACATGCTGGAGAAGCTGGCCAAGAACGAGCCTGAGCAGTACAAGGGCTTCTGGAAGAACTTCGGCCAGGTCATGAAAGAAGGCCCGGCGGAAGACTTCGCCAACAAGGAAAAAATCGCCGGTCTGCTGCGTTTCGCATCGACTATTGGTGATGACGGCGAACAAGTGGTCGGTCTGGCTGAATACCTGGCTCGCGCCAAGGAAGGCCAGGACAAGATCTACTACCTGACGGGCGAAACCTACGCGCAGGTCAAGAACAGTCCGCACCTGGAAGTCTTCCGCAAGAAAGGCATCGAAGTGCTGCTGCTGACCGACCGCATCGACGAGTGGCTGATGAGCTACCTCAGCGACTTCGACGGCAAGAACTTCGTCGACGTGGCACGCGGTGACCTGGACCTGGGTAACCTGGACTCGGAAGAGGACAAGAAGGCTGCTGAAGAAGTCGCCAAGTCCAAAGAAGGATTGGTTGAGCGTCTGAAAACCGCACTGGGCGAATCCGTTGCCGAAGTACGGGTTTCCCATCGCCTGACCGATTCGCCGGCGATCCTGGCCATCGGCGAGCAGGACCTGGGTCTGCAAATGCGTCAGATCCTCGAAGCGAGCGGGCAGAAGGTGCCGGATTCGAAGCCGATCTTCGAATTCAACCCGAGCCACCCGCTGATCGAGAAGCTCGACGCGGAGCAGAGCGACGAGCGCTTCGGCGACCTGTCGCACATTCTGTTCGATCAGGCGGCCCTGGCGGCTGGCGACAGTCTGAAGGACCCGGCAGCCTATGTGCGCCGGCTGAACAAGCTGTTGGTTGAACTGTCGGTTTAACTGCGTTCTGAAAAAACCCGCTTCGGCGGGTTTTTTCATTCTGGTGTTTAACAATCAGGAGTCAGAAATGAGCCAAATCACTGTACGTTCCGTTGCCTACCAGATTGACGGCCAGCCATACGAAAGCCGCGTGGCGTTCGATGCCGACCATAAGGGCGCGCGCCCCGGCCTGTTGATGGCGCCGAACTGGATGGGCGTCGGCGCGGGTGCCGAGGAGATCGCCAAGTCCGTCGCGGCCAAGGGCTACGTGGTATTGATCGCCGATATCTATGGTCAATCGGTTCGTCCGCAGAACAACGACGAGGCGGGCGCCGCGATGATGCCCCTGAAGAATGACCGTGCATTGCTGCGCAAGCGCATGCAGGCGGCGTTCGAGCAGTTGCAGAAGCAGGGTGAGGCCGCGGTCGATACTTCGAAGCTGGCGACCTTCGGGTTCTGCTTCGGTGGTTGCTGCGCGTTGGAATTCGCGCGTACCGGTGCGCCGGTGAAGGCGGCGGTTTCGTTCCACGGCACGCTGGATACGCCGAATCCGGCGGATGCGAAGAACATCAAGGGCAAGGTGCTGGTGCTGCACGGCGCGTCCGATCCATTGGTGCCGAAGGAGCAGTTGCCGGCGTTCGAGGATGAAATGAATGCCGCTGGTGTGGATTGGCAGCTGCTCAGCTACGGCGGCGCGTTCCACTCGTTCACTGACCCGCACGCCAAGGTGCCGGGCATGATGATGTATGACGCCAAGATTGCTGCGCGGGCGTTTACCTCGATGCACAATTTGCTGGATGAAGTGTTCAAGGGCTGATTGGCTTTGCCCCTGTGGGAGCGAGCCTGCTCGCGATGGTCGTCAACGATGACGCAGGCTGTCTGGATGCCTGCGGTGTCTGGGCTGCCATCGCGAGCAGGCTCGCTCCCACAAGGGTGATGCGATTCAGGGCAATTCGATCCTCTCGGATTCCCCAGGCACCTTCGGCCAATCCCCGGCCGCCCAGCGCTTGCGCGCTTCGTCGATCATGGCCGGATCGCTCGAGACAAAATTCCAGTTGATCCGCCGCGGACCATCCAGCGGCGCCCCGCCAAACAGCACCGCATGACTGTCGCTATCGGCGAACAATGTCATCTCTTCTCCCGGTGGCAGGACCACCAGATCATGGGGTTCCACCGGCTCGCCATTGAGCTGTACCTCGCCACTCAACACGTACAGCGCACGCTCTTCATGCTCGGTGGGGATCAGCAGGGTGGTCGCCGTTTGCAGGTGCAGTTCGGCGTACAGCGTGGGGGACAGCACCGGCACCGGCGATTCCAGGCAGAAACCTGATCCGGCAATCATTCGAATCTGTACTCCAAGATTCTCGCTGACCGGCAGTGTGGCAGCAGGATGATGGCTGTAGTGTCCGGGACCCTGTTCGTGTTCCTGGGGGGAGGCCAGCCAGATCTGCAGGCCGTGCATCGTGAAATCCTGGCCCTTGAGGGCTTCGGGGGTGCGCTCGACGTGGGCAATGGCGGTGCCGGCGGTCATCCAGCTGACGTCACCGGGTTTGACCACTTGGTCCGAGCCCAGGCTGTCCTTGTGCTGAAGCTGGCCTTCGAAGAGATAGGTGAGGGTGGACAGACCGATATGCGGATGCTGGCGGATGTTCATGCCATCGCCTGCGGCATAGCGCGTCTCGAGCATGTGGTCGAAAAACACGAAGGGCCCGACGTTGCGGCATTTGGCCGAGGGCAGCGGGCGGAGAATCGGCTGACCCTCGACGTCTTCTGCGCGGGGGCGGATCACGAGCGGAGTGTTCATGGTGCGTTCCAGGCTGAGCGGGTTATGCCCTCGAGCATAACCCGCTTGCGCAACCGATGCTGCTATTGGCTGAACGCGCCTTCGGAAAGATGGGTTTCGATGCTGACTTCGCTGGTGGTCATCAGCTTGTGGATCGGGCAGCGGTCGGCCACGCGGTGCAATTCATCGCGCTGTGCATCGGTCAGGACGCCCTTGAGGGTCAGTTTGACGTGCAGGGCGTATTTGCCTTTTTGCTCTTCGCTGTTGTCGCGTTTTACTTCTACGCCGACGCCGGTCAGGGGGATGGCCTTTTTCTTCGCGTACATCTTCAGGGTTAACGCCTTGCAGGCGCCCAGTGCGGCATCGAAGTAGTCGTGCGGCTCCGGCGCCGAACCTTCGCCGCCTGCGGTGACGGGGGCGTCGGCGAACAGTTCGTGGTCATCGATTTGTACGGTGTGACGCAGGCCTTCGGCGGAGATGGTGTTGACGGTGACTGTCATGGGGAACCTCGTTGGCATCGGGATTGGTCATTCGATCAAAAACGGCTTTGAAGGTATAGAGCGGGTGTGCTGTCTGTTGTTCCAATTTTCCTTGGGGTCTGTGTGCTTATCCGTTGCTTCGGTAACGGCGGCTTATGGTTCCGCTCTTACAGCGGGTCACTTTCGAAGAGCGCGAAAGTAACCAAAGCGCTGGTGCCCCTGACGTTCGGTGCCTCGCTGTGGCTCGGCATGCCCTCCTTCCGGTCCTGCTCCGTGGGCCCGCCGCCATCGGCCATCCATGGCCGGGGGCGGCTAACTCGGCATCCATGCCGGGTTGCCCACTGCGCAGAACCTCCACTCGGCCTCACCAGGGGGCGAATATCGCGCGCACCTGTAGGAGCGAGCATGCTCGCGATGGTGGTAAACGATGACGCTGGCTGCCTGATACCCCGCGTTGACCCGTCGTTCATCGCGAGCAAGCTCGGCTCCTACAGTGGTTGCGTCGATCACAAAAAAACTGTGGGAGCGAGCCTGCTCGCGATGGTCGTCAACGATGACGCTGGCTGCCTGATGCCCCGCGGTGTTCTGTCGTGCATCGCGAGCGTGCTCGCTCCTACAGGATTTGTGTCGTTCACCATTTTTGTGGTCGACACATAACACCTGTGGGAGCGGCGGTGCGACGATTCGACTTGCTCGCGAAGAGGCCGTGTCAGGCGACATCACCTTTGAATGACACACCGCATTCGCGAGCAAGCCCGCTCCCACAATGACGGCCTGCTTTCTCTTCTGTAGGAGCTGTCGAGTGCAACGAGGCTGCGATCTTTGCTCGAAAAAAAGCCCCGCGATTGCGGGGCTTTTCATTGGGCTTGGGCTCAGCTGCCTTTGACAGGCTTGCCGTTGACCGTGCCGTCCAGGAGCATGATGTTGTACTCCTTGCCGTCGGTCTCGACCTGTTGCAGGCGGACCAGCAGGTAGTCCCAGTCCTTGGCGAACCACAGTACGGTGGTGCGCTTGCTTTGTGTCGGGTCGCGGACGCGTTCGACTTTGACTGCGTCGATCTGGCCGGCCTTGGTGTCGACTTTTTCCGAACCCAGCACGCGGAAGTCGTAGGTGTCGACTTCGCCATCATCGACTACCTGATAGCTCATGCTTTTCTTGCCGGCGGCCACGTCGTGCTGCAGTGCCAGTTGATAGGTGGATTTGTCGACCATGCCGCGGTTGAGCGGAATGTTGACGGCGTCGCCGCGGTCGGTGCCGGTGACTTTCTTGGCCGCCCAGTCGAAGTCCAGGTCGGCTTTCTTGGCTTTGCCCAGGCCGCCACGTTCGAAGTGGTAGGACTGCGGCAGCAGGGTGTCCTTGTCGACGGTCAGGGTGCTTTCTTCGGACAGGCTGGCGATCATCATCGAAGCCTTGAAGCTGAGCTTCCAGACGCCGTTGGCTTCCTTGGTCAGGCTGCGCTCGGCGGTGCCGCTCATGGGCAACTGCTTCCAGTCGGCGGTGTAGCTGGCGGAGAAGGGTTGAAGGTCTGCCGCCTGTGCGAAGGGCAGGGCGAGCAGCGCGCAAGCGAAGAGCAGGGCACGACGCATAAAGTCTCCTAGATTCGTATCAAGTGGCCGCTGGCCGCGAGTAACTGTCCATCCAGTAAAGCACCTTGATCGTTGAGCGATAACCGGCCTTCGGCAAACCAGCGGACGGCCATCGGGTAGATCAGGTGTTCCTGAACATGGACTCGCTGCGCCAGGCTTTGCGGCGAGTCGTGCAACTCTACCGGTATTACTGCCTGTACGACCAGTGGTCCGCCATCGAGTTCCTCGGTGACGAAGTGCACGGAGCAGCCGTGTTCCGCGTCGCCGGCCTCCAGCGCCCGCTGATGAGTGTGTAACCCTTTGTATTTGGGCAGCAGCGAGGGATGGATATTGAGCAGGCGACCCTGATAGTGGCGTACGAAATCCGCGCTGAGAATGCGCATGAAGCCGGCCAGTACCACGAGTTTGGGATTGAACGCGTCGATCAGTTCGATCAGCGCGGCATCGAAGGCCTCGCGGCCATCGAATGCCTTGTGATCCAGGGTGCGGGTGTCGATACCCGCGTCCCTGGCGCGTTGCAGGCCGTAGGCGTCGGTGCGGTTGGAGATCACCGCAGCGATGCGGACCGGGCTGTCGCCGGTCCGCGTGCTGTCGATCAGGGCCTGCAAGTTACTGCCGGTGCCGGACAACAGCACCACGACATCACAGGTGGCAGGCATCAGTGAGCCTTGAGGTTCTTCAGTTCGACCTGGGCCGCGCCTTCGGCAGCGATTGCGATCTGGCCGATGACCCATGGCTGCTCGCCAGCGTCGCGCAGCACTTTCAGGGAAGCTTCAACGTGCTCTTGAGCGACGCAGATGACCATGCCCACGCCGCAGTTCAGTACGCGGTGCATTTCGTTCTCTTCGACGTTGCCTTTCTCTTGCAGCCAGTCGAATACAGCAGGACGGTTCCAGCTCGCCACGTCGACCACAGCCTGGGCGCCTTTTGGCAGTACGCGCGGGATGTTGTCCAGCAGGCCGCCACCGGTGATGTGGGCCATGGCTTTGACAGCGCCGGTTTCCTTGATCAGCTTGAGCAGCGGCTTCACGTAGATGCGGGTCGGGGCCATCAGCAGGTCGGTCAGCGGCTTGCCGTCCAACTGGGTGTTCTCGATGTCGGCACCGGACACTTCGATGATCTTGCGGATCAGCGAGTAGCCGTTGGAGTGCGGGCCGGAAGACGGCAGGGCGAGCAGGGCATCGCCGGCAGCGACCTTGGAACCGTCGATGATTTCGGATTTTTCCACGACGCCGACGCAGAAGCCGGCCAGGTCGTAGTCTTCGCCTTCGTACATGCCTGGCATTTCAGCGGTTTCGCCGCCGACCAGGGAGCAGCCGGACAGCTCGCAGCCTGCGCCGATGCCGGTCACCACTTGAGCGGCGGTGTCGACGTTCAGTTTGCCGGTGGCGTAGTAGTCCAGGAAGAACAGTGGCTCGGCGCCGCAGACCACCAGGTCGTTCACGCACATGGCAACCAGGTCGATACCGATGCTGTCGTGCTTGTTCAGGTTCAGTGCCAGGCGCAGCTTGGTGCCGACGCCGTCGGTGCCGGAAACCAGCACAGGTTGCTTGTAGCCGGCCGGGATTTCGCAGAGGGCGCCGAAACCGCCCAGGCCGCCCATGACTTCCGGACGCGCAGTGCGCTTGGCGACGCTCTTGATGCGTTCGACCAATGCTTCACCGGCGTCGATGTCTACACCGGCGTCCTTGTAGCTCAGGGAGGGTTGCTTGCTCATGATCCAGGCCTTTAGGGGAATTTCTGAGTAACGACCGAGTTCAGCGGCGCCGCCGAAATCGAAGTGGGCGATTGCCTCACGCGAATTTCGAAAGTGCCCGGCTGTTGCCGGTCTGCGAAGGCGCGCGATTTTATCAGGCTTGAAGGTCAGCGGCCATCCTCACGCCGACGGCAGGGGCATATCGGCATAAAAAAACCGTCATTGGCGCGTGATGGTGGCATCCTTCAGGCCTGCGTAAAGTAATGCCGTTAAGCGTCTATCGTTATGACAGTGCGAAAACTTACCCGGGGCGTGTGAATGTTTTGCGCAGGGTGATGGTCACAGCCTTGCTTGAACGTTTTCATGCGGTCTGTTCCAGCCGCTCTTGTCGTCAGGAATCTTCCATGCGTTTTTGTAAATTCTTGTTTGTGGGCTGTCTGTCATTGATCAGCCTGGTCAGCCAGGCCGAAACCGTCAAAGGGCTTTATCAGGTGCGCGAACCGGTCAACGGCCAGTCGCCGGAGGAGCGCGACCAGGCCACTCAGCGCGCCCTCGATACGCTGGTGCTGCGTCTGACCGGTGACCCCAAGGCGGCGCAAAATCCCGGGCTGGCGGCGATCCGCAAGGACCCGCAGCAGATCATCAGCCAGTTCGGCTACGACGCAGGGCCGCCGGAAGTGTTGAAAGTCGATTTCGATCCTGGCACCACCGGGCAGGCGTTGCGCCGCGCGGGGCTGGCCATGTGGGGCGCCAATCGGCCGTCGATCCTGGGCTGGTGGTTGAATGATTCCACCGAGGGTTCAAGCCTGGTCGGCGACGGCCAGGCCAGTGCGACGCCGCTGCGTCGTGCGGCACAACACCGTGGTTTGCCGCTGCGTTTGCCATTGGCGGATCTGAACGAGCAGATCGTCGCCACGGCACCGAATCTGGAAAGCGCCGATCCTGCGCCGCTGCGCACCGCATCGGAACGCTACAATGCCGACGCCCTGCTGGCCGTGCATGCCCGCGAAGAAGGCGGAAAATGGCAGGCCAATTGGCGCATGTGGCTGGGTGACCAGAAGGAGGCGGGCACTGCCGAGGGCGCCGATCAGGCGGCACTGGCGGATGCGGTGATGCTGGCGGTCAACGAGCGACTGGCGCCGCGCTTCGTCGCCAAACCCGGGGCTTCGGCCGCGCAATTACTGGAAGTTCAAGGCATGAACCTGGAGCGTTATGCGGCGCTTGGGCGACTGCTGGAGCCCTTCAACGGGCGCCCGCAAAGTGTGAATGGCGACAAGATCCTGTATCGGGTCAACGGCAGTACCGAACAGCTGCGCGCGCAATTGTCGCTGGCGAAGTTGCAGGAGGTGTCGGCGCCTGCGCCGGCTCCCGTAGCGCCGGCTGCACCGGCGGCCGACGGCTCGGCTCCTACCGCAACGCCCGCACCTGCGCCCGCTGCCACGCCCGCGCTGTATTTTCGCTGGTAGTTTTTCTTTCTATATATAGAAGCAATGGAGTGGTTCATGGGTGATACGCGGCGTTGGTTCTGGTTGGGTGGGGTGATTCTGCTCTGCGGGTTCATCTGGTTGTTGCATCCGATCCTGTCGCCGTTTCTGGTGGCGCTGTTGTTGGCTTATCTGTTCGACCCGCTGGTGGACCGGCTGGAGAAGGCCGGGCTGTCTCGTACCTTGGGTGTCGTCGCGGTGTTCGCGCTGTTTACCCTTATCGTCACCGCGCTGCTATTGGTGCTGGTGCCGATGCTCGCCAAGCAGTTGTTTCGCTTGTATGAGCTGGCGCCGCAAATGCTCGATTGGTTGCAGCACACTGCACTGCCGTGGACGCAATCGAAGTTCGGCCTGTCTGAAGGGTTCTGGAAGTTCGACAAGCTCAAGGCTGCCATCAGCGAACACATGGGGCAGACCACCGATATCGTCAGCGTGGTGCTGACCCAGGCGACGGCCTCCGGCCTGGCGCTGATGGCCTGGCTGGCGAACCTGGTGCTGATCCCAGTGGTGAGTTTCTACTTGCTGCGCGATTGGGACGTGATGATGGCCAAGATTCGCAGCCTGCTGCCTCGTGATCGCGAGGAGCGTGTGGTGTCACTGGCCGGCGAATGCCATGAAGTGCTCGGAGCCTTCGTGCGTGGGCAGTTGCTGGTGATGGTGGCGTTGGGGGGGATTTATGCCGCAGGCCTGATGCTGGTGGGGCTGGAACTGGGCCTGTTGATCGGCCTGATCGCCGGGCTGGCGGCGATTGTTCCTTATATGGGCTTCGTCATCGGTATCGGCGCGGCCTTGATCGCGGGCCTGTTTCAGTTTGGTGGCGATCTGTATCCCATGGTCGGCATCGTTGCAGTGTTCATGGTTGGGCAGGCGCTGGAAGGCATGGTGCTGACGCCGTTGCTGGTGGGCGACCGCATCGGCTTGCACCCGGTGGCGGTGATCTTCGCGATCCTGGCCGGCGGCGAGCTGTTCGGTTTCACCGGCATCCTGCTGGCGCTGCCGGTGGCGGCGGTGATCATGGTGCTGGTGCGCCATGTTCACGATTTGTACAAGGATTCGGAGATCTACAGCGGTGTCGACGAGCCGGAGCTTTAGGCTTCTGCGTGCTCAACCCGGATTGAAGCCAGGTTGAGCACGCACCGCCAGAGAATCTGTCACAAAACCCGGCCGTCAACGCAAACCTTTGATTTTGCTTGTGGTGTGTCGCATTGTGCGGTCGGCTTCACGGGTATAAACTTCGCAAACTTTACACAGAGGTCACCAACGGTTCCTTGGGAACTGTTCAGTCAGCATGGAACCGATTCAGCTGCCCCTAGGTGTGCGTCTGCGTGACGACGCCACCTTCATCAACTACTACCCAGGCGCCAATGCCGCTGCACTCGGCTATGTCGAGCGACTGTGCGAAGCCGACGCCGGCTGGACCGAAAGCCTGATTTACCTGTGGGGCAAGCACGGCGTGGGGCGTACTCATCTGTTGCAGGCCGCTTGCCTGCGCTTTGAGCAGATGGGGGAGCCGGCGGTTTATCTGCCGCTGGCGGAGTTGATGGATCGCGGCGTCGAAATCCTCGACAACCTCGAGCAGTATGAACTGGTTTGCCTGGATGACCTGCAGGCGGTTGCCGGGAAGGCTGACTGGGAAGAAGCGCTGTTTCACCTGTTCAATCGTCTGCGCGACAGCGGTCGGCGTCTGCTGATCGCCGCGTCGACCTCTCCGCGTGAACTGCCGGTAAAACTTGCAGACCTCAAATCCCGCCTGACCCTGGCGCTTATCTTCCAGATGCGCCCGCTCTCCGATGAAGACAAATTGCGTGCCCTGCAATTGCGCGCATCCCGTCGCGGCCTGCACCTGACCGACGAAGTCGGGCACTTTATCCTGACCCGTGGCACCCGTAGCATGAGTGCGCTGTTCGAATTGCTCGAACGCCTCGATCAGGCCTCCCTTCAAGCCCAGCGCAAGCTGACCATTCCGTTCCTTAAAGAAACTCTGGGCTGGTAGCCAAGCCAGTAAAATCGCGGGCTGCAGCGCTGTCTGGCATATTTCAGGCGCCAGAAAATGCGCTTTCCTGCACGGTGCAGGCTACGCAAACGATCAAACTGGGCTTAAGCGCTTAGATGTAGCGGCGAAACAGGAAAGTCACAAAAAGTTCGATTGAATTTGCAAATGGGTTTGATAGCGGGCATAGTCTCGGCTTCTTTACAACTATCAGCCACGGTCGTGCCCATGCTAAAGCGCTTCGCACCCCTCGTGCCCCTCGCACTCGTCACCCTGCTTTTCGGTTGCGCTGCCCACACCCCGGTGTCGCAGCAACAGCAACAACAGCAGGTTCAAACCCCAGTCGCCGTCCAGTCCTCCATTCGTTATCAGGACTCTCTTTACCAGGACGAAGTTGCGACCGAAAAAGAACTGGCCGCTTTTGCCGATGGCAAGTCTTATCAGCTGCCGGCCCTGGCCGACAGCATCCTCGAACGCGGCATGTCCCTGATCGGTACCCGTTACCGTTTCGGCGGTACCTCTGAAGCCGGTTTCGATTGCAGCGGTTTCATCGGTTACCTGTTCCGTGAAGAAGCGGGCATGAACCTGCCACGCTCGACCCGCGAAATGATCAACGTGGACGCACCGCTGGTTTCGCGCAACAAGCTCAAGCCGGGCGATCTGCTGTTCTTCGCGACCTCTGGCCGTCGTAATCGCGTCAGCCACGCCGGTATCTACCTGGGCGACAACCAGTTCATCCATTCCAGCAGCCGCCGCAGCGGTGGTGTGCGGATCGATAGCCTGGGCGACAGCTACTGGAGCAAGACCTTCATCGAAGCCAAGCGCGCACTCGCGATGGCGCCTGCTGCAACGCCGGAAATCGTCACCGCGCGCAAGTAAGCAGACAATCTGTAAGGCGAACTTAAAGTCTTACTTGAAGTTTGGCGCATAAGCGCTAGAATTCTGATCATGAATGATGGCAAACCGCCTGCGTGACGCGCAGGCGGTTTTCTTTTCTGCGTCGTTGCAGAAAAAAGCCGCAGCCAGATCAGGATGCTCTGCTTATGTCGACGTCGGCCCGCCTCACAATCATCTTCCTCGCCGCGCTGCTCAGCGCGTGTGCCAGTCGTACGCCGCCACCTGCGCCGGTGGTGCGTCCTCCCATCGTTTTTGGTCCCTCTCAGTCGTTTTCCCCTGAAGCGGAAGACGTGCTGTTCCGAGCGCTGGGCCTGGTGGGCACGCCTTATCGTTGGGGCGGCAATACGCCGGATTCCGGGTTCGATTGCAGCGGGCTGATCGGCTATGTCTACCGTGATGTCACCGGCATTGCCCTGCCGCGCACCACCCGGGAGATGATCGTCATGCAGGCCGCCGATGTCGGAAAGGAAGGGCTGCAAACCGGTGACCTGGTGTTCTTCGCCACCAATGGCGGCTCGCAGGTAAGCCACGCCGGCATTTATGTGGGCGAAGGGCGTTTCGTCCACGCGCCTGCCACCGGTGGCACTGTGAAGCTCGACAGCTTGTCCAAGGCTTATTGGCAGAAAGCCTACCTGAGCGCCAAGCGTGTCCTGCAACCGGAGCATCTGGCGCGTAACCCCTGACATCCGGAGGGTGTGGTCATGACCGCTCGCACGCTCAACCTCGACGATTCGCTCTATCTGTACCTGCTCGACGTGTCCCTTCGCGAAACACCGCTGCTCAAGCGCCTGCGTGACGAAACCCAGGCCTTGCCCACGGCGCAATGGCAGGTGGCGCCGGAGCAGGGGCAGTTCCTTGCGTTGCTGGTGAAGCTCACCGGCGCCAGACGCCTGATTGAAATCGGCACCTTCACCGGTTACAGCGCGCTGTGCATGGCCGCGGCGATGCCGGACGACGGTTCATTGATCTGCTGTGATATCCCCGGTGACTACAACGCCACGGCCCGTCGGTACTGGCAGGAGGCGGGGCTGGCTGATCGCATTGATTTGCGTTTGGCGCCGGCGCTGGAGACTCTGGGAAAGCTGGATCAGGCGGGGGAGTTTGATTTGGTGTTCATCGATGCCGACAAGGCGAATTACCCGGCCTATCTGGAGCATGCGTTGCGGCTGTTGCGCATCGGTGGATTGGCGGTGTTCGACAATACGCTATGGAGTGGGCGGGTGCTGGAGGAGAATCCGGAGAGTGCTGATACCCGTGCGATTCAGGCGCTCAATCGGGCGTTGAAGGAGGATGGGCGGGTGGATCTGTCGTTGTTGCCGTTGGGGGATGGACTCACTCTCTGCCGTAAACGCTGATCCCTTGTGGGAGCGGGCTTGCTCGCGAATGCGGAGTGTCAGTCGCCATCT
>NZ_JBSVXG010000126.1:0-17692 GCF_054070595.1 Pseudomonas sp. SDO55104_S430
GGTCAAATTTGTGATCGACACAAAACCTGTAGGAGCGAGGCTTGCCCGCGAAGGCCATCACGCGGTCTGAAGCCTTACTTCGGAGGAATCCGCAACGACTGCCCCGGATAGATCTTGTCCGGATGCGACAACATCGGTTTGTTGGCTTCAAAGATCTTGTTGTACAGATTGGCATCGCCATAAACACGCTTGGAAATCGCGCTCAGGGTGTCGCCCTTCACAACAGTGACAAACACGGCGGCCGTTACGACAGGCCCGGTCACGGTAATCTGATCGTCCACACTGCCGACCCCGGCGATATTGCCCACGGCCAGCAGAATCTTTTCTTTCTCCTCCTGACTCGATACCTCGCCGGTCACAGTGACTTTGTCGCCATCCACCGTCGCCTGTACATTCGGATTACCCAGGCCAACCTTACTGATGTGATCTTTCAACTGCTCACTGGCATTGGCGTTACCGGGCGTCAACAAATCCAGCAGTTTTTCGCCTGCCTCTTTCACAAAGCTCAAAAGACTCATCGTTTGCTCTCCCTGGAAAGTTAGTTGTCCAGACGCAAAAGCCTAGACCACCCTCGCCGAACACGGATCCAACCCGACCAATGACGCCACTTGGCCCCAGGCGATAGAATCGGCACTTTCCCGGCCCCAGGAGCGAAGATGGACATCAAGCAACTCAAATTCCTCATCGCTCTCGACGAAACCCGGCACTTCGGCCAGGCCGCTGCGCGCTGCCACATCACCCAGCCGACGCTGTCCATGCGCCTGCGCAGTCTCGAAGAAGAACTCGAACTGCCACTGGTCAATCGCGGCCAGCGCTTCGAAGGCTTCACCGCCCCGGGCGAGCGGGTGCTGGCCTGGGCGCGCACGGTTTTGGCGGCCTATGATGGCTTGTACGCCGAAGCGGCCGCCTGTCGCGGCAATCTGGTCGGCACTCTGCGTCTGGGCGTGGTGCCGCTGTCGAGCTTCGATCCGCTGCCACTGTTGCAACGCCTGCACGCCGAACACCCGAACCTGCGTTTCGAACTGTCGTCGCTCAGTTCCGAGCAGATCCTCGAACAACTGGCGAACAACCGTCTGGATCTCGGCGTGTCGTATCTGGAGCGCCTGGACGCCGAGCACTTCGACTCGCTGACCTTCAGCGAAGCGCGCATGGGCCTGCTCTACGATCACCGCTTCTTCAACTTCGGCGAAGCGCCGCTGAGCTGGGAGTCGTTGATTGAGCTGCCGCTGGGCATGCTCACCAGCGGCATGCACTTTCGTCAGTCCATCGACCACAACTTTCACAGCCGCGGTCTGACGCCCCAGCCAATGTTGCAGACCGATGCCGTGCATCAGTTGCTGCAAGCTGTGCACGGCGGCTTGTGCTGCGCAATCATGCCGCTGGACAGCGGCCTGGAAAGCCTGACCGATGACTTGCGCCTGCAGCCCATCGAAAATGCCCAGACCCTCGGCCGGCTGGGGCTGATCATGCGCCGCAGCGCGCCACGTTCGGCGCTGGCGGAGGCCTGTTTTGCGATCTATCAGCAATCGCTGGCGGGCGCTTGATCGACGGCATCTATCGGTAGATCAGTAATAGCGATTAGACGTGACATGTTGTCGCGCCTAGTCTTAAACCTGATCAAAACCCTTGGTGATGCCATGGACACCCAGCGCCCCTCCTGCCCGGCGCCCGCTCTGGAAACGCCCGCGCCTGCCGCCAGCCAGACCTACAGCTACAGCGATCTCGAAAACTCCGAGTCGACCAGCACCGCGCTGGCCGAGGAAGTGGCGTTGTCGATTGCCTACAACGGCATCAACCAGGCCGTGATGCTGGTGACGCCGACCGATCTCGAAGACTTCATCGTCGGCTTCAGCCTGGGCAGCGGCATCATCGAGGACGCCAATGACATTTATGACCTGCAGCTGACACCCGCAGGTTCCGCACAATACGCCCAGGTGACCATCGCCAACCGCGCGTTCTGGAACCTCAAGCAGCAGCGTCGACAAATGGCCGGCACCAGCGGCTGCGGGCTGTGCGGCGTGGAAGCGGTCGAGCAGGCATTGCCGGAGCTCAAAGTGCTGCCCGGCGCACCATTGCCACCGGCGCAATGGCTCGACGGCCTGCGCCAGCGCATCAGCGCTTTCCAGCCGCTGGGCCAATACAGCGGCGCGGTGCATGCGGCGGTGTTCATGAACGATCAGGGCGAGTTGCTGCTCGGTCGCGAAGACATCGGCCGGCATAACGCTCTGGACAAGCTGATCGGCGGGCTGATTCGCCGCAACATCCCGATCACCGGCGGCCTGGCGATCGTCACCAGCCGGTGCAGCCTCGAACTTATCCAGAAAGTCTTGCGCGCCGGCATCCAGACCCTGGTCAGCCTGTCGTCGCCCACGGGCCTTGCCGTGCAATGGGCCCGTCGCCACAACCTCAACCTTATCCATCTGCCCCAGAAAAACGCGCCGCGGGTCTACAGCCCTGCGCGGGAGAACCAAGCGTGAGTCAACACCGTCAAGCCGACCAGATCCCTGTTCCTCGTTACAAACCCTACAAGGGCGCAGCCGGCGGCTGGGGCGCGTTGATCAGCGTGGCCCAGGCCTGGTTGACCAGCGATAACGCGCTGAAAAACCTGCGCATGATGCTCAAGACCAACAAGAACGGCGGCTTCGACTGCCCGGGTTGCGCCTGGGGCGATTCGCTGGAAGGCGGCATGGTGGCGTTCTGCGAGAACGGCGCCAAGGCGGTGAACTGGGAAGCGACCAAGCGCCGTGTCGATGGCAAGTTCTTCGCCAAACACAGCGTCACCTCGTTGCTGGAGCAGAGCGATTACTGGCTTGAATACCAGGGCCGTCTGACCGAGCCGTTGGTCTACAACGCCGAAACCGATCGCTACCAGCCGATCAGCTGGGATGACGCCTTTGCCCTGATCGCCAAGCATCTGCGCGCTCTGCCGAGCCCCGATCAGGCCGAGTTCTACACCTCGGGACGCGCCAGCAACGAAGCGGCGTTTCTCTATCAGTTGTTCGTGCGCGCCTACGGCACCAACAACTTCCCCGACTGCTCGAACATGTGCCACGAGGCCAGCGGTGTTGCGCTGTCGCAAAGCGTGGGCGTCGGCAAAGGCACCGTGACTTTCGATGACTTCGAACACGCCGATGCGATTTTCGTCTGGGGCCAGAACCCGGGCACCAACCACCCGCGGATGCTCGAGCCGCTGCGTGAAGCGGTGAAACGCGGCGCGCAGGTGGTGTGCATCAACCCGCTCAAGGAGCGCGGCCTGGAACGCTTCCAGCATCCGCAGCACCCGATCGAAATGCTCACCAACGGCGACAAGCCGACCAACACCGCGTACTTCCGCCCGGCGCTGGGCGGCGACATGGCGATCATGCGCGGCATGGCCAAGTTCCTGCTGCAATGGGAGCGCGATGCGCAGAAAGCGGGAGAGCCGGCCGTGTTCGATCACGTGTTCCTCAACGAGCACAGCGTCAATGTGCTGGACTACCTGGCGGTCATCGACGACACCCCGTGGGAGCAGATCGTCGAGCAGTCGGGCTTGCCGCTGGTCGAGATCGAGCAAGCGGCGCGCATGTACCTCAAGGGCAAGAACGTCATCATGTGCTGGGCGATGGGCATCACTCAGCATCGCCATTCGGTGGCGACCATTCAGGAAATCGCCAACCTGATGCTGCTGCGCGGCAACATCGGCAAGCCGGGCGCGGGCCTGTGTCCGGTGCGCGGTCACAGCAACGTGCAGGGCGACCGCACCATGGGCATCAACGAGCGTCCGCCGGTGGCGTTCCTCGATGCGCTGGAGCGTCGCTTCCAGTTCAAGGTACCTCGTGAAAACGGCCATAACGTGGTCGAGGCGATCCACGCCATGGCCGAAGGCCGCTCGAAAGTGTTCATCGCTCTGGGCGGCAACTTCGCCCAGGCCACCCCGGACAGCCCGCGCACCTTCCAGGCCCTGAGCAATTGCGACCTGACCGTGCAGATCAGTACCAAGCTCAACCGCAGCCACCTGGCTCACGGTAAAGACGCGCTGATCCTGCCGTGCCTGGGCCGGACCGACATCGATATCCAGACCGAAGGCCCACAGGCGGTGACCGTTGAAGACTCGTTCAGCATGGTCCACGCCTCCAACGGCCAGTTGCAGCCGCTGTCGAACCAGATGCGCTCGGAGCCTGCGATCTTGGCCGGTATCGCCGCCGCGACCCTGGGCAGCCATCCGGTGGACTGGAACTGGCTGGTGGCGGACTACCGTCGCATCCGCGACCTGATCGCCGACACCATTCCCAACTTCAAGGACTTCAACGAGAAGATCAAGAACAAGGGCGGTTTCTACCTGGGCAACACCGCCGGTGCGCGCAAGTGGAACACCGCGTCGGGCCGGGCCAATTTCCGTCCGAACGCGCTGCCCAAGGACTTGATCCACGAGCGCACCCGCGCCACGGGCAAGCAGCCGGACCTGATCCTGCAATCAATGCGTTCGCACGATCAGTACAACACCACGATCTACGGCCTCAATGACCGCTATCGCGGGGTGAAAGGCCAGCGCGACGTGTTGTTCGTCAACGAAGCCGACATCATGCGCCTGGGCTTCAAGCCGGGGCAGAAGGCCGACATCGTGTCGCTGTGGGACGATGGCGTGGAGCGTCGGGTGAAGGGTTTCACGCTGCTGGCGTTCGACATTCCAGCCGGGCAGGCGGCGGCCTATTACCCGGAGGTGAATCCACTGGTGCCATTGGAAAGCGTCGGGGATGGCAGCCATACGCCGACGTCGAAGTTCGTGGCGATCCGGTTGGAAGCGGCGAGTGAGACCGGGTTGATTTTGGCGCAGTCGGCTTGATGCGGTAGCAGGTCCGGCCTCTTCGCGGGCAAGCCTCGCTCCTACAGATTTGCGATGTTGTTATCTGTAGGAGCGAGGCTTGCCCGCGAAAGCGTCAGACCGTTAAATACAAATCTTCGCACTGTCCAAACGCCCACAAAAAAGGCCGTTTTTTCACAAAAACGGCCAATCCGAAGTAGTAAAAGACCGGCGAAAAATCATTAAGTTCCACCTAAAAAACAGCAACTTATAGAAATGTGCTCAAGTCGTGTTACTCGTCGGATTTCGATTGTCACACCCATGACACAGCCTCAGGATCGCGCCGTCATCCCCTTGAGGTTCCTCCATGAAGTTCTCCTCGATTCTCTTGTTGTCCCTTGGCCTGGTCAGTGGCATTGCCTCTGCTGGCGGCACCACCGAAGCAGGTGTGGGCGGCGCGTTGGGCGGGGTTTTAGGCTCGGTCGTCGGCCAATCGATTGGCGGCAATACAGGTTCCACCATTGGCGCGGCCCTGGGCGGCGCGGGTGGTAGTGCAGTAGGCGCAGACAAACGCAGCCGTGGCGAAGCCGCCATTGGTGGTGCGTTGGGCGCAGCAGGCGGTAACGTGGTCGGCCGCAGCATGGGCGGCACCACCGGCAGCCTGATCGGCTCCGCGGCAGGCGGCGGCGCCGGTGGCGCGCTGGGTAACTACATGGGCAACAAGAGCGATGACGACGATGATGATCGTCGTGGCGGCCGTCGCTACCGTGACGACCATCGTCATGACCGTGGCCACCACTATGGTCACCGCAAGCATCACAAACACTGGCGCCACCGCGACTAACCTCGCAGGCTTGGCCGACAGTTAAAAAATCGCAGCCTCAGGGCTGCGATTTTTTTTGCCTCTGCTAAACCACCAGACGCTCCATCGCCCCACGCAAGCCGCTCGGGATCGACACCGGCTGATTCGACGCACGATCGACGAACACATGAACGAAGCGCCCCGCCGCGCAGGCCTCGTCTTCGCCTTGCTTGAACACCGCCAACTCGTACTGCACCGAGCTGTTGCCCAGCTTGCCGACCCGCAGGCCGATCTCGATCCGGTCCGGGAAAGCGATGGAAGCAAAGTAGTCACAGGCTGAACTCACCACGAACCCCACCACTTCACCATCGTGAATATCCAGGCCACCGACCTCGATCAGATAGGTGTTCACAGCAGTGTCGAAGAAGCTGTAGTACGTGACGTTGTTGACGTGCCCATAGGCATCATTGTCGTGCCAACGGGTGGTGATGGGCTGCAAGTGCGGGTATTCGGAGCGTTGGGGCATCGGTGCTTGTTCCTGTGAGAGTTCCTGCGAGGGTTTCTGAGGGGCTTCAGAGGTGCGACTGAGCCCACGACCTTACTTCGCCATAGGGGTAATCTTCCAGCACCGCGTACCCCGTCACCGTCCGCGCCTTGAGCCTGGTGAACATAGGCACGCTGATCCCGCACAGGAATCGCGTCAGCCGCTCAGCCGACGGTGGAAGCCCTGTGTGCTGTTCATGCCTGTGGATAAAATCCCCGCACAACGCCTCGAAGTTTTTATCCACAAGCGCCGGCAACGCCGGTGGTTCGGGCAGTCGGGCCACCTGACCGATACACACCGAACAATGCCCACAATGCTGCGGTGCATTGTGGTCGCCAAAATACTCGGCCAGTCGATAGCCAAGGCATCGCTCGGTTGCGAACAGATCGAGCATGGCATGAATCCGCGCGACTTCGGTCTGCTCATGCCGGGTGAAATACCCGTGCAGTTCCTCGCTCAACGCCGCGCTGTCGAAACCACTGTTCAACAGGCTGTAGACCTCGGTCATCAGCTTGCTTTCAAGCTCGACCCAGCCCTTCTCCTGGAAGTAATCCAGCGCCTTGACCACCCGATCGCGCTCGGCGTGATACTGGTCGTACAGCGCCTCAAAACTCACCGTCGCCCAGGTTCTTGCGCGCTTGGATGTTTGAATGATCGCCTCGACAAAATCCCTGCGCTCGCCTTCGAAACGGGCCAGCAATGCCTCGGGCTCTTCGAGGTATTTGAATCGGTACTCGGCGTAATAGGCGTAACGCGGCGCGATGATTGCGCGCAGTTCCAGTTGCACCAGCAAAGTTTTGAGCGGCAGCTGGCGGATGTTGCTGTCGTCCGCCAATGGCCCCAGCAAAAACTCCCACTGGCCTTGCGGCTCGCTGGCCTTCAATTCGTCGAGCACATGACGGATGCCGTCCAGTTCCGGCGTGTCGCCGTAGACGAAATTTTCCAGCACGTTGAGACTGTCGCGGTTGGCCAGCACCAGGCAGTCGGAGGGCTGACCGTCACGCCCGGCGCGACCGATTTCCTGACTGTAGTTTTCGATGGATTTGGGCAGGTCGAAATGCACCACGTTGCGGATGTCGCTCTTGTCGATGCCCATGCCGAAGGCAATGGTGGCGACGATGCAATTGCACTGTCCGTCCATGAAGCGCTTCTGCAGAGTTTCCCGTTGCTCGTGGGGAAGTCCCGCGTGATAGGCCTCGGCCGGAATGTTATTGCGCTGCAGATGTTCGGCGATGTGTTCGGCGGTTTTTTGCAGGGTGACGTAGACGATGCTCGGCTGGCCCGGTCGCTGGCTCATCCACTCGACAAGGCGTCTGCGCTTGTCCTGGCCGCGCACCGGTTCCACCCACAGATTGAGGTTCGACCGATAGAAGCCGGTGGTCACCACGTCCTGGGCCGCGATGGCGAATTTGGCCTGCATGTCGGCGATCACCTGAGGCGTTGCAGTGGCCGTCAACAGCAAGACTTGCGGGATGTTGCACTGGCGTTGGTAGTCCGGAAGCTTGAGGTAGTCCGGGCGGAAGTTGTGGCCCCATTCGGAGATGCAGTGCGCTTCGTCCACCACCAGCAACGAGATCGGCACCTGCTGCAGAAAGTTGCGGAAGCGCTCGTTCTTCAGGCGCTCCACGGAAATCATCAGGATCTTCAATTCGCCGGACTTGGCGCGCGCCATGACATCACTGGCGTCGTCGCGGCTTTGGGCAGAATCGATGCTGCCCGCGCTAATTCCGTGGCGCTGCAGAAACGCCAACTGATCCTGCATCAGCGCCAACAGCGGTGAGACCACCAACGTCAAATGCGGCAGCATCACCGCCGGTAACTGGTAGCACAGGGATTTGCCGGAGCCCGTGGGGAAGATCGCCGCCGCCGAGCGCCCGGCCAAGACCGCGCTGATGGCCGCTTCCTGGCCGGGTCGAAACTGTGGATAACCGAAAACCTGTTCCAGGGTGTTGTGCATAAGCTGTCACTCCGTTGACCGCTGGGGAGCCCAAAGCCTAGTCGGCGATGGCAGCGAGTCGAGAAAAGGTCGGGGCAAAAAACGATACCGGATGATACGGCATCCTCACCGAGGTCACGTCGCGAGGCGCATTCGAAATCTCCTACATCACATGACGCGTCCCTTCAGACGTTTTTGGGGACGCGCCTGACAAGTGCGCAGGAATTTTCAGCCATCGGGCCTCCCCTGCGGATAACCGTGCTCACCTGTAGGGCCATTCCGCAAAACCGGAAAAAGGCCCTACGAATCCTGTCGATTGCGCCTGTATTGCCGCAGCGAACCGGCCCCTGCATAGTTTTGCTCGCGGCTGACAGTGCATCGGCCTGCCGGCAAGACTGCCCGACCTTCCAAAGGACTGACTCGATGAACATGCCCGATCCGCTCACCACCCGCTATCGCCCCCTTTCCAGCCGCTACAGCAAAACGCCCGTGCTGGTCATCGACACCGAAACCGATCCCATCGAAATCCTCGACGCCGCCCGCCAACGCATCCGCGCCGCCAGCGACCTGCTCGAAACCCTGTACTGCCTGTGCTTCAAAAAAGCCGACACCCGCGACATCCCCAACATCGTCAACGCCCTGTACCTGCTGACCCAGGACGGCAACGACCTCCTCGACACCGCCCGCCAGCGCCTGCCCAAAACCCAGACTAAACACGTTAATTTGTAGGAGCG
Organism: Pseudomonas sp. SDO55104_S430; assembly: GCF_054070595.1. Taxonomy (NCBI): domain Bacteria; kingdom Pseudomonadati; phylum Pseudomonadota; class Gammaproteobacteria; order Pseudomonadales; family Pseudomonadaceae; genus Pseudomonas; species Pseudomonas sp. SDO55104_S430. The sequence continues at coordinate 8,797 of NZ_JBSVXG010000126.1, forward strand.
AGGCTTGCCCGCGAAGAACGATAACGCGGTCCCCAAACACCTCACCACAGAGCAGAAAAGCCTGTAGGCATCGCCCTCCCAATTCTTCGGCAAGGTCCTACAAAACACGACGCCTTATCGCCTATCGCCAACCGGACACCAAATCCTATAGTCCGGCCGTCGCTGCAAAATCAGCGCATCAGGTTTGGTCACCTGAGTTAGCTACACACATGCACCCGTTGTATGCTGCCGACGCTTTTTTGTGTCGGTACGCTTTATGGCGGCTGTGTTCGGGATGCCTTCGGGCATACCGGTTCTGTGTGTGTCACCGGTTGACCAACCTGAACACAGTCGTCTCCCATCGTTTGGTCACGATGGAGGCAAATCCTTTTGACACACACGAGTAAGCATCATGAAAAAGTGGACATCATTCACCAACGAACGCTACCGCCCCCTCTACACCAACCTCACAGACAGCTTCCCGCTCGTCATCGACACCCAAGCCAACCCGCAAGACATCATGGAAGCCGCCCTGCAGCGCATCCGAGCCTCCAGCCAGCTCCTGAAAACCCTGCACTGCCAAAGCTTCAAAGAAGGCGACCTCGAAGACATCCCCCACATCACCCACGCCCTCTACCTGCTGACCCAGGACGGCTGCGACCTCCTCAAAGTCGCCCAGCAGCAAATGCTCGGCTGGAAAGCGCCGGCCTGACATCGCGTAACGAATGATTAAAATGCCATTATTTTGGCTGTTTAGGTAAAAAACAGCTGGAATAATGGCAGTTATCCACTCAACCAAAATTATCTGATCCATTATTCCTGACCTGAGAGTATCTCTTTCCCTAAGTGCTATTATTCTGGTAGTTAAGGCGAATTAATGAAGGAATATTGGCACATGGCCAAGAAAACAGCTCCGCTCTTGCCCGCCACATCCAGGCTGCTTTCCGAGCTGGGCGAGCGCCTGAAGCTCGCCCGATTGCGCCGAAAGCTCACGGCCAAACAAGTCGCCGAGAGATCTGGCATGTCGCTGACAACGTTGCGCTCTCTCGAGTCAGGCGGGTCGGGGGTGACCATCGGTGCCTATTTGTCAGTCATGCAGGTTCTGGGGCTGGAGAAAGATCTGAACAAGCTTGCAGCGTCTGATGAGTTGGGCCGGCAACTGCAGGACGCGCAGCTGATAACAAAAACAGCCTCAACCACACGCCAGCGAGTCAGCAGAACAAGCGCGGTAAAAAAGACCTCTCCACGCCCTGAAAAAGAATCTGGAGTCATTGAAAGTGCTGCTCCGTCATCCGACCCATCCGATGACTTTCCCCTTAACACCCGCTCACTATCCAATCTGTTGGCCCCAAAAAAAGCCAAACCCTCGGCAGGTGAAAAATGACAATGATTGCGGTGTATGCCGACTGGGAATCATTGAATGGCCCCAGACGCCTGGGTTTTCTGCATACCCATAAATCTCGCAGCGGCGAAGTCTTCGAGTTTGAATACGACAAGGTCGCGTTGGCAGATCCAGAGCTGAATTCCATAAAGCTGGACCCGCGAATCGGTTTCTATGAAGGTCGTCAGTTTCCCGGCCATCACCAAAGCCGATTTGGGGTGCTCGCTGACTCAAGCCCGGATCGGTGGGGCCAACTTCTGATGAAGCGACGGCTGGAGCGAGATATCCGTGACGGTTTGGTTGCCAAAGGCAGCAAGCTTCACGAATCAAATTTCCTGCTGGGTGTACATGACCGCTACCGCGTCGGAGCGATCCGCTACAAGCTCAATGACGAAGGTAACTTTCTCGATGACCGCGATGGAGTGGCCGCTCCCCCCTTCATCGAATTGCGAGCTCTGGAACAGGCAAGTCGCGCTTTGGAAAACGATCCGGACAACACCTCACGCGACGGTCGCGAGTGGCTGAGGATGCTGATCGCACCGGGCGGCTCGCTCGGCGGTGCCCGACCAAAGGCCAGCGTTGCGGACGAGCACGGTCATTTGTGGATTGCCAAATTTCCCAGTACCCGTGATGACTACGACGTTGGTGCCTGGGAATTGGTGGTGAATGCATTGGCCGAACACTGTGGACTGCGAGTTGCGCAGGGTCGGGCCCGACGTTATGCCAGCGATCATCACTGCTTCATGGTCAAGCGTTTCGATCGTACCGCGCAGGGCGGTCGACTGCATTTTGCCTCAGCCATGACCATGACCGATCGAGTCGACGGTGACGATGCTTCAGTCGGTGCGAGCTACCTTGAATTGGCGCAAGTGCTGATGGAACACGGCTCGCAAACCAACAGCGACCTTCGAGAGTTATGGTCTCGAATCGTCTTCAATATTCTGGTTTCCAACACTGACGATCATTTGCGCAACCACGGATTTATCCTTGACCCAGGCCGGGGATGGCGATTGTCTGCCGCTTATGACATGAACCCGGTGGCACATGCCGATGGCCTGAAGCTGAACATCACCGATACCGACAACGCCTTGGATCTGGAACTGGCTCGCGAGGTCGCGGAGTATTTTCGAGTCAGTCGTGCAGATGCAGAACACATCATCGATAGCTTCAGGGGAGTTATCAGCCAATGGCCAAAATTGGCGGAGGCACTTGGCCTGTCGAGACGTGAGCAGGAGAACATGGCGCCCGCATTTCGACTGGCGAGCGATTAGCCTCACAGGCGATGCTGGCTAATACACAACGGGAATTATCCATCTATGAACCTCTCCCCCACCCTCCCCGACGACCCGACCCTGCACCAACTCATCCAACTCCTTCACGAAGAAATCGGCCTGCCCGAGCGCAAAACCATCACGCTCTCCACTTCGATCAACCTCGACCTGGGCTGCAACGGTGCCGATGCCCAACACCTGATCGAAACCCTGGAAGACCACTTCACCATCGATTTCGTGGATTACGACAGCTATCGCTATTTCCAGCCCGACGGCTACGATGTGTATTTGAAGCGCAAGGCCAAGGGTCGTGGCGAGAAGGTGGCTTTGACCATCGGCATGCTCTACCGGGCGATCAAGGCTAAACGCTGGGACACCGAGGTGCTGGAAGGCCTGTAACGCCCCTGCGAAACGATAAGGACATTGTGTGGACGTATTGATGGGGTTGCTGGCCGCCGTGCTGTGGGGCGGGACGGATTTCCTGGTGGGTGTGAACGCTCGGGCGGTCGGGGTCAAACGGGCTGTTTATTTCGGTCAGGCGCTGGGTTTCACCATCATGAGTCTGATCTTGATGGTCTTCCCCGTCTTCATTCTTCGCGCCATGGCGGCGCCGCTGGAAACCTGGTTGCTCGGGATGGTCGCGGCGATGCTGACCGTGTCCGGCGCGTTGTCGCTGTCCAAAGCCTTTGCCCTGGGTAAAGCCTCGATCGTGGCGCCGTTGGTGACCACCTACGGTGTGGTGACGACCTTGCTGTCCTGGGCCGGCGGCGAGCAGATCAGCCTGCTGCAATGGGCCTGTATCGCGCTGTGTGTGATCGGTGTGATCCTCTCCAGCGCTCACGCCAATCCGAAGGTGCCACACACCACGCAGGCGACCAGCTCGATTGCCTATGCGCTGCTGGCAGCGGGGTTCTACGGCACCAGTTTCTGGCTGCAGGGTCATTTTGTTTTGCCCGCCCTGGGACCTGTGACAATGCTCTGGCTTGCCTACTTCATCGGCCTGATCGTGCTGGTGGCGATCGTCCTCAAAATGGATGACGGCCTGAAAATCCCGCCGCTGAAGAACTGCCTGACGCTGACCGGCGCCAGCCTGATGAACCTCGGCGGCTTTTCGGCATTTGCCTGGGGCGCGGTGGCCGGCTCCGTTTCGGTGGTCACGGTGATCAGCACCCTGTCGGGCGGGATCGCGGCGATCCTGGGCTATCTGTTTTTCAAGGAGCGGCTGGAAAGAGTGCAGGTGATGGGCGTCGTGCTGGTGTTGCTCGGGGCGTTCGTTTTGCACCTCAAAGCCTGAAAGCCTGAAACGCCGCGCACAAAAAAGCCGCCCCGAAGGGCGGCTTTTTCATGGCTTCAAACCAACACTTACAGCTTTGGACCAGCAGCCTTGATCGCGTCGCTCACGTCGAACTTCTTGAAGTTCTCGATGAACAGGCCGGCCAGTGCTTTGGCGGCTTCGTCGTAGGCGGCTTTGTCAGCCCAGGTGTTGCGTGGGTTCAGCAGGCCAGTCTCAACGCCCGGAACGGCTTTTGGCACGTCGAGGTTGATGGTGTCCAGGTGCTCGGTCTCGGCACCGATCAGAGCGCCGCTCTGGATCGCTGCGATCACGCCACGGGTGGTCGGGATGTTGAAACGCTTGCCGACGCCGTAGCCACCGCCGGTCCAGCCGGTGTTGACCAGGTAAACCTTGGAGCCGAAGCCGTTGATGCGCTTGATCAGCAGCTCAGCGTATTCGCCAGCCGGACGCGGGAAGAACGGTGCGCCGAAGCAGGTGGAGAAGGTCGACTTGATGCCGCCGCCCGAGCCCATTTCGGTCGAACCGACCAGCGCGGTGTAGCCGGACAGGAAGTGGTAGGCCGCCTGCTCGTTGTTCAGGATCGACACTGGCGGCAGTACGCCGGTCAGGTCGCAGGTCAGGAAGATCACAGCGTTCGGCTCGCCGCCCAGGTTCGCTTCCGAACGCTTGGCAACGTGCTCCAGCGGGTAGGCCGCGCGGCTGTTCTGGGTCAGGCTGACATCGGCGTAGTCGGCGTGCTTGGCGTCGTCGATCACGACGTTTTCCAGCACCGCGCCGTGCTTGATGGCTTTCCAGATGACCGGCTCGTTCTTCTCGGACAGGTCGATGCACTTGGCGTAGCAGCCGCCTTCCATGTTGAAGACAACGCCTTCGCCCCAACCGTGCTCGTCGTCACCGATCAGGTAACGGCTTTCGTCGGCCGACAGGGTGGTCTTGCCGGTGCCGGACAGACCGAAGAACAGGGTCACGTCGCCCTCTTCGCCGATGTTGGCGGCGCAGTGCATTGGCAGCACGTCGGCAGCCGGCAGCAGGAAGTTCTGCACGGAGAACATGGCTTTCTTCATTTCACCGGCGTAACGCATGCCGGCGATCAGCACTTTCTTCTGTGCGAAGTTGAGGATCACGCAGCCATCGGAGTTGGTGCCGTCACGCTCAGGCACGCACTCGAAGTTGGCAACGTTGAGGATCTGCCACTCTTCACGGCCAGCCGGGTTGTACTGCTCTGGATTGATGAACAGGCAACGGCCGAACAGGTTCTGCCAGGCGGTCTGGGTGGTCATCTTCACAGCCAGGTAGTGCTCGTGAGCAGCACCTACGTGAACGTGGGAAACGAAGTGCTCTTGCGCGTTGTTGAACGCTTCGACGCGAGCCCACAGGGCATCGAACTTGTCGGCCGGGAACTTGCGGTTGATCGGGCCCCAGGCAATGGCTTGCTGAGTGGTCGGCTCTTCAACAATGAAACGATCGACTGGCGAACGGCCGGTACGGTGACCGGTACGAACAACCAGTGCGCCGGTATCGGCAAGCTCGCCCTCACCGCGATTCAGGGCTTCTTTAACCAGATCATCAACACTCAGATCGGTGTACACGGCGTTATTGGCTTGCGTCATGAGTTTCCCCGTCGGCCAGTGGCCGAGTGTGCTCCAAACGTTTTGTAGTAGAAAGTCGTGCACTACTACCGCGAAAAAAGTGGCCCGGATTATGCCAGAAAAGCCCAAAAAGAGTAGGGCCCTCCCGTCGTAACGGCGTTATTCCGGCACGAACCAGTGAATTTACCTGCGCTGAACCGTTTTAGTGACGGGTATCTGACGGCGTGTCGATGCCCGCTCCGGCGAACAATTGAGCGACATCGGCGGCATCGAACAGGTATTGCTGGTTACAGAACTGGCAGTCGATCTCGATGTGACCACCGTGTTCGACCACCAGATTCTGCGCGTCTTCATGACCCAGACTGACCAGGGCATTGGCCGAACGTTCGCGCGAGCAGCTGCAGCGGAAGCGCAGTTTCTGCACGTCGAACAGACGTACCTGCTCTTCATGGTAGAGGCGGTGGAGCACGGTTTCGTTGTCCAGGCCCAGCAGTTCATCGACGGTCAGTGTCCCGGTCAGGGCGCTGAGATGCTGCCAGTTGGCGGCGCGTTCTTCTTCGTCCTTGATGCGGTCGGAAGGCAGTTGCTGCAGCAAAATGCCGCGGGCACGACGGCCGTCGGCGCACAGCGTGATACGCGTGCCGATCTGCTGGGACATGACGAAGTAGTTGGTGAAGCACTCGGACAGGTTGTCGCCGTCCAGATCAACGACGCCCTGGTAGCGCTGGCCCTGACGCGGGTCGATGGTCAAGGTCAGCGAGCCATCGGGCATCAGGTCGGACAGGGTCGCGTCAGGCGAGATACGGTCTGCTTCATAACGGGCCAGACCACGGATGTCGCGCTCGCTGGAGCACTCGATCATCAGCAGCGGGATCGGGCCTTCGGAACGGGCCTGGAGAATCAGCAAGCCATCGAACTTCAGGGTGCCGACCAGCAGCGCCGCGGCCGCCATCAGTTCGCCCAGCAGTTGCGCGACCGGTTCCGGATAGGCGTGTTTGGCCAGGACTTCGGCGTAGCTGAGTTCCAGCGAAACCATTTCGCCACGGGTGTCGCTGTCATCGAAGATGAAGCGTTGAGTGAAGTCGGTATCCGGTAGGTCGGTCATAAGTCTGGGTATCTGAATGGTAAAAAAGGGTTCAACGCCTCTGACGCCGTAGGCCCTACTTATGGCCCATGGGGTCGGATGCTGTAGCAATTTTCGACGAGCGGCCATTTAACAGGCTCGCTACGGTGTCGGGGAATCCCCCGATATGGTTACTCGCCCGGGCAATTGCAAGTCGGACCCGGACGAAGTGGCCAAATTGTCACTACTCGTTGCTGCTGCCGCGAAACTTGAACAAGTCGCGCCGCTGCTTCTTGTTCGGCTTGCCATCGGTGGTGACACCCAAGGCGCCGGCCTTGCGCTGAGCCGCTGCGGCTTCGCGTTTGGCGATGCTGGCTTCGGTCTCTGAATAAAGTGTCTGCGCTTCCGGCGCGCCGCGCCGCACGATCGACAGCGCCTGAACCACTACGGTGCGCTCATCGAAACCGGTGCGAATCTCGAACTCATCGCCGATGCGCGGCTCTTTGCCCGGTTTGCAGCGCTCGCCACGGTGATGCACCTTGCCGCTTTCTATCGCGGCCTTGGCCAGGGCGCGGGTCTTGTAGAAACGCGCCGCCCATAACCATTTATCGAGGCGGACTTTGTCGTCCTCTTCGCTTTTTTGTGCCATGGGATTTCCTCGTTCTGAAATATTGGTGAACTGTACTACCGTTCTGGCGTACCAAGAATTGCGTGGCTCAGGATTAGAATGCCGACATTTCCTAACCTCCTTGGGAAACAGGAAATCGGGGCCGTAGATATCTGTCGCCTTTTAACCATTATTCTGCGTGAATACCGCGAAATCGGTCGCCTGTGACCATCGAGGTTTTTTTACCGGTTGAGCAATTTTGAAGACATTTGATCATTTGACCGTTGTCGGTCTGCGCGAGTGGGTGGCGCTCCCGGATCTGGGAGTCGCGGGCCTTCGGGCAAAAATCGACACCGGCGCCAGCACCTCCAGCCTGCATGCCACCGACATCGAGGTGTTCGACCGCGATGGCGAGCAGTGGGTGCGCTTTACCGCGCACCTGGGCACGGTGGTGCAACTGCGTCACCGTCGCTGCGAAGCGCCGCTGGTGACGAAAAAAACCATTAAAAGCTCCAACGGTCATGCACAGGTGCGATACGTGATCAGCACCACCCTGGCCCTCGGTGACCGGGTCTGGCGGGTTCAGTTCACGCTCGCCTGCCGCAAATCCATGCGTTATCGCCTGCTACTGGGCTCCAAAGCCCTGATCGACGGCCAGTTGGTGGTCAATCCGGGCATTAAATATGTACAAGACAAGCCGGTGTTCCCGGTATCTACCTCTTCCACAGGTGTTGCATGAAGATCGCTGTGCTGTCGCGTAATCCGCGTCTGTATTCCACCCGCCGCCTGGTCGAAGCCGGAACCGAACGCGGCCATGAAATGGTGGTGGTCGATACCCTTCGTGCCTACATGAACATCGCCAGCCACAAGCCGCAGATCCACTATCGCGGCAAACCGCTGGAAGGCTTCGATGCGGTGATTCCACGGATCGGTGCGTCCGTGACCTTTTATGGCTGCGCCGTGCTGCGCCAGTTCGAAATGATGGGCGTATTCCCTCTCAATGAATCGGTGGCCATCGCCCGCTCGCGGGACAAGCTGCGTTCGCTGCAATTGCTGTCACGGCGCGGCATCGGCCTGCCGGTCACCGGGTTCGCCCACTCCCCCGACGACATTCCCGACCTGATCGCGATGGTCAACGGCGCGCCGCTGGTGATCAAGGTGCTGGAAGGCACCCAGGGCATCGGCGTGGTGCTGTGCGAAACCGCCACCGCAGCGGAATCGGTGATCGAAGCGTTCATGGGCCTCAAGCAGAACATCATGGTGCAGGAGTACATCAAGGAAGCCGGCGGCGCCGACATTCGCTGCTTCGTGGTGGGCGACAAGGTGATCGCCGCGATGAAGCGCCAGGCCAAGCCGGGCGAGTTTCGTTCCAACCTGCATCGCGGCGGCAGCGCCAGCCTGATCAAAATCACTCCGGAAGAACGCATGACCGCCTTGCGCGCAGCGAAGGTCATGGGTTTGACGGTGGCGGGCGTGGATATCCTGCGCTCCAATCATGGGCCGCTGGTAATGGAAGTGAATTCGTCGCCGGGTCTGGAGGGGATCGAGACCACCACAGGCAAGAACGTGGCGGGGATCATCATTGAGCATTTGGAGAAGAATGGCGGGCCGAACATGACTCGGACCAAGGGTAAGGGTTAAACCCAACATCATGTGACGATATTGAAATCGCCTTCGCGGGCAAGCCTCGCTCCTACAGAGGTTATGCCAAT
>NZ_JBSVXG010000127.1:0-17560 GCF_054070595.1 Pseudomonas sp. SDO55104_S430
AAAAGATGGGACTGCTGCGCAGTCCAACGGGGGCAAGCCCCCTCGCCACAGGTATTTGCTTTAGCTCTATCAGCGCTGAACAACCCGCAGTGCGTTCTGTTCTTTCGGCAGAACCCGCTTGGCAACAACGTAATGTTTTTCCCAGTACGGCTTCTTCAAGGTATCGATGCTCACCGACTTGCCACGGCGAGGTGCGTGGATGAAGCGGTCGTTACCCAGGTAGATGGCAACGTGATTGACTCGACGGCTCTTGATGTTGAAGAAAATCAAGTCACCGGGCTTGAGGTCGGCGCGCTCGACTTTCTCGCCGTGACCGCTGGCCATGGCGTTGGACGTGCGTGGCAGGTCGAAGGTGGCGTCGTTGAACGCGTATTTCACTAGACCGCTGCAGTCGAAACCTTTGCTCGGGCTGCTGCCGCCCCAACGGTACGGAGTACCGAGGACATTCACGGCGCGGCTAAGCACGTTGCTGCTTTCCTTGGTCGCCATCGGCGGAACCAGGCCGCTTTTGCTGCTGCTCAGTTGAGGAGCGGTTTTGACCGATTTCTTGCTTTTGCTCGAAGGAGCCGAAGCATGGGATTTTGGGGTGTAACCATTAACGTTCGGAAGACGTTGCTCACGATTGGTGGCGTGGGCGGCCAGTGGCAATAATAGGCAAATGGTTAGCCATGTCTTAAAAAATGGACGCATCAGGCAGGGCTCGTATTGGTTAGCGCGAAACTTTATAACAGCTTTTTTTTGATTCCCGAGGCCGTTGGTCGATTCCACTTTGGTCTAACGGAACCAAATAAGCGTCAAACTGACGCAATTGTCGGACAGGAGTCAGGTGGTACAAGGGTTTCACGGGTCACAAGGTAGCACCTGCCATCCGTCGGCCACTCGTAAAAAAGTCACAAAGATTTAAAGAATATTTATCTATCGCGTGAATTGAGGTCATTGATGAACCCCTATCAGCAGTCAGTGGCGCAGCAAGACACCCACAGCAAAGTGATCGGTTATCTGCTGTGGATTTTCGGTTTTACCGGGGCTCACCGCTTTTATTACGGAAAGCCGGTGACCGGGACGATCTGGTTTTTCACCCTCGGTTTGCTGGGCATAGGCTGGCTGATCGACGTGTTCCTGATCCCGGCCATGGACCGTGAAGCGGACCTGCGCTTCACCGCCGGGCCCATCGAATACAACGTGGCGTGGATTCTGCTGACGTTTCTCGGGGTGTTCGGCGTGCACCGGATGTATCAGGGCAAGTGGATCAGCGGCCTGATCTACCTGCTGACGGGCGGGTTGTTCTTCGTGGGGGTGCTGTATGACTTCTGGACGTTGAATGACCAGGTTTCGTTGCGTAACTCTCAGAGCCGGGTGACCTTTCAGTAACCCATCGCGAGCAGGCTCGCTCCCACACTGGATCTGTGAACGACACAAATCCCCTGTGGGAGCGAGCCTGCTCGCGATTGCGGTGGGCGGTGGTTACGCCTGATGGCTGATCCGGCCATCCACCAGTGTATAACGCACCACGCCCGGCAGGCTGTGGCCGATGAACGGGCAGTTCTCGCCCTTGGACAGCCAGGTCTCGCCGGCGACGGTCGAGGCCGCCGGGTCGAACAGCACGATATCCGCCGCACCACCCACCGCCAGTTTGCCCGCCGGCAGGCGCATTGCCTCAGCAGGGCCGGCACTCAGACGTGCCAGCAGCGTCGGCAGATCCAGCAAACCATCTTCCACCAGTGTCATCGCCAGCGGCAGCAGCAGTTCAACGCTGCTGATGCCCGGCTCGGTGGCACCGAACGGTGCCAGTTTGGCGTCGCGCTCGTGGGGCTGGTGGTGGCTGGAAATGGCCGATACCACTCCGGACTTCACCGCTTCGCGCAGGCCGTCGCGGTCGGCGCGAGTGCGCAGCGGCGGCTGGACGTGATAGAGGCTGCTGAAGTCGATCAATGCTTCATCGGTCAGGATCAGCTGGTACAGCGCCACATCGGCGGTGACCTTCAAACCACGGGCCTGAGCCTGGGCGATCAGCGCGACGCCGCGAGCGCTGGTGAGCTGGCTGAAGTGCGCGCGCACGCCGGTCTGCTCAACCAGCAGCAGATCCCGGGCCAGGGCCACGGTTTCGGCGGTCTCCGGAATGCCCGGCAGGCCTAGGAAGCTCGCGGTCGGGCCTTCGTGGGCCAGGCCGCCATCGGCCAGATCGTGATCCTGGGAGTTGAAAATCACCGTCAGGTCGAAAGTAGCCGCGTAGTCCAGCGCCCGGCAGAGGGTGCGGGTGTTGCGAAAGCTCTCCAGACCGTTGCCGAAGGCCACGCAACCGGCATCGCGCAGGGCGACCAGTTCCGCCAACTGTTCGCCGTCCAGGCCTTTGCTCAAGGCGCCGATCGGGAACACCTTGGTGTTGCCGGCTTCACGGGCGCGGTCGAGGATCAGTTCAGCCACGGCCGAAGTGTCCAGCACCGGTTTGGTCTTTGGCGGGCAGCAGAGGCTGGTCACGCCACCGGCCGCGGCGGCGCGGGTTTCGCTGACGATCGAGCCCTTGCGGCTGTAGCCCGGCTCGCGCAGGGCGACGTTGAGGTCGACCAGGCCAGGGGCGGCCACCAGACCTTTGGCGTCGATGGTGTCGACCGCGACGAAACCGGCTGGCGCGGCGCCAAGGGCGACGATCTTGCAGGCTTCGATGTGGATATCGGTGACTTGATCCAGGCCGCTGGCCGGATCGATGACGCGGGCGCCAAGAATGCTGAGCTTCACTGCACGTTCTCCTGCTCGAATTGACGCTGCGCGGTCTGCCCGCTCATGGCCATGGACAGCACGGCCATGCGAATCGCGATGCCGTAGGTCACCTGATTTAGGATCACCGAGTGCGGACCGTCGGCCACCGCCGACTCGATCTCCACGCCACGGTTGATCGGCCCCGGGTGCATCACGATGCAATCGGGCTTGGCGCCGGCCAGGCGTGCGGTGGTCAGACCGAACAGACGGTAGAACTCGCCTTCGCTCGGCAGCAGGCCGCCGGTCATGCGCTCACGCTGCAGGCGCAGCATGATCACCACGTCGACGTCTTTCAGGCCTTCGGTCATGTCGGTGTAAACCTTCACGCCGTATTGCTCGACGCCGATCGGCAGCAGGGTTTTCGGCGCGATCACGCGGATGTCCGGGCAGCCGAGGGTTTTCAGGGCCAGCATGTTCGAGCGCGCGACCCGCGAGTGCAGGATGTCGCCGACGATGGCCACCGAGAGGTTTTCGAAACTGCCCTTGTGCCGGCGGATGGTCAGCATGTCGAGCATGCCCTGGGTCGGGTGGGCGTGACGGCCGTCGCCGCCATTGATGATCGCCACCTGCGGGCACACGTGTTCGGCGATGAAGTGCGCGGCGCCGGAATCACCGTGGCGCACGACGAACATGTCGGCAGCCATGGCTTCCAGGTTGCGCAGCGTATCGAGCAGGGTTTCCCCCTTGCTCGCCGACGATGTCGACACGTTCAGGGTGATCACGTCCGCCGACAGGCGCTGGGCCGCCAGTTCGAAGGTGGTGCGGGTACGAGTGGAGTTCTCGAAGAACACGTTGCACACGGTCTTGCCGCGCAGCAGCGGTACTTTCTTGACCGCCCGGGCGCCGACTTCGAGGAAGGAGTCGGCGGTGTCGAGGATTTCCGTCAGCAGCTCGCGGCGCAGACCGTCGAGCGAAAGGAAATGGCGCAGCTGGCCCTGATCATTGAGCTGCAGCGGGCGCTTGGTTTCTGGAGGCGTCATCGCGAGGGGGACTCTCAATAGGGCGGATTAAAGGGCAAGGTCCTGGATTTCGAGCTCAAGCTCAGGGCCGGACAGTTTCACCCGCTCGTGGGTGGCCAGGGACAGGGTCGCACCCAGCACGTTCGGGCGGATCGGCAGTTCTCCGGCGTCCAGATCGAGCAGGCACACCAGGGTCACGCTGGCCGGACGGCCGTAGTCGAAGAGTTCGTTCATGGCGGCGCGGATGGTCCGGCCGCTCATCAACACGTCATCGATCAGCACCAGATGCTGGCCTTCGATCTCGAACGGCAGTGCCGAGGGGCGCACTTGCGGGTGCAGGCCGTTCTGGCTGAAGTCGTCGCGGTAGAAGGAAACGTCGAGCGTGCCGAGGGGCTCATCGCTGCCCAGCTCCTTGAGCAGGGCCTGGGCGACCCAGACGCCGCCGGTACGGATACCGATGTAGCGCGGTTCGCTGATGCCACGGTGTTCCAGGTGTGCCTTGAGGCTGATCGCCATCTGGCTGATCAGTTCGGCGGGATTGGGCAGGCTCATGGTTGCTCCTTCTTGGGCCCGAGGCCGGTGCTGCTGGAAGTGGCTCGGGGTATCACTAAAAGAGCCGCTAGGCGGCTCTTCGGGTTTAAGTGCATCAGGTTTCGAACAGCGCGCCGTTTTCGTCGAGCCAGCCTTGCAGCAGCAGGGCGGCGGCGATGGCGTCGACCGGGTTGTCGCGGTAGCTGCCTTTCTGTCCGCCCCGGGCCAGGCGTTCGCCCTTGGCTTCGTAGGTGGTCAGGCGTTCATCGTGGGTATAGAAGGGCAGGTTGAAACGGCCGTTGAGGCGACGGGCGAATTTCTCCGCACGCACGCACATGTCGCTGGGCGTGCCGTCCATGTTCAGCGGCAGGCCGACCACCACGGCGTCAGGCTTCCACTCTTTAATGAGGGCTTCGACCTGATCCCAGTCGGGAATGCCGTTCTGCGCTTTCAAGGTGCACAGCTCGCGGGCCTGGCCGGTAATCACCTGGCCGACCGCTACGCCGATCTGTTTGGTGCCGTAATCAAAACCCAGGATCAACCGCAGGGCCATCAGGCGTGCCCCGCCTGGCTGGTGAGCAGGCTCAAGTTGACGCCAAGGTGCTTGGCCGCCGCCTCCAGACGCAGTTCGCTGCTGGTGTTGAACAGGATGTTGGCGTCGAACGGGCAGGTCAGCCAGGCGTTCTGCGACAGTTCGGACTCCAACTGCCCCGCTTCCCAGCCAGCGTAACCGAGGGCGATCACGCTTTTCGCCGGGCCGACGCCATCGGCGATGGCGAACAGCACGTCCTGGGAGGTCGACAGGGACAGATCGCCTTCCAGATCAACGGTCGCCTGGTAGGACTGTCCCGACGGATGCAGGACAAAGCCGCGATCGGTCTGCACGGGTCCGCCGATGAAGATCGGTACATGCTGGCAGAGGGCAGGCGGCTCGATATCGGGGCGCAGTTGCTCAAGGATGTCGGCCAGATTCAGGTCTTGCGGACGGTTGACCACCAGCCCCATGGCGCCATTGGCCGTGTGCTCGACGATATACGTCAAGGTGTGGGCAAAGTTCGGGTCGGCCATGTGAGGCATGGCGATCAGGAAGTGATGCTTGAGGTAGCTGGGGCTGACGTTTTTCATGACCGCTAGTGTGGCGTTCGAGGGGCGAACTGACAAGCTGGGGATGGCGCAATTTGGCTGGCGATGCGGATCAAATGTGGGAGCGGGCTTGCTCGCGAAGGCGTCAGGTCAGTGTCATTGATGTTGAATGACACACCGCATTCGCGAGCAAGCCGGCTCCCACGGGGGATCGTGTGGGGCCATATGCGGGATCAGTTGCTGGAAAGGCGGTCGCCGCGGGCGAATTTCCAGGTCCGGATGATTTCCAGGCGGTCGATGTCCGACAGGTCGCCGGTGAACGGCGCAAAGGGTGCGGCCAGGCGCACGATGCGCTGGGCGGCCTGGTCCAGCAGCGGTTGTCCGGAGGACTCCAGCACCAGCACTTCATACAGCGAGCCGTCGCGGTTGATCGAGACCATCAGGCGCAGGTTGCCGTAGATCTGTTTGCGCCGGGCTTCGTCGGGATAGTTGAGGTTGCCGATGCGCTCGACTTTCTTGCGCCATTCGTCCTTGTACCAGGCACCTTTGTCGCGCATGGTCGAGGCGGCGCTCAGGCGGTGGATGCGCGGGCGCTTGGCGTACAGCTGCTGTTCATTGGCCAGCTCCGCTTCCAGGCTGGCAATGTCGCTGGACAGTTGCTCGCTGTCGAAGGTCGGCGCGGCCACCGCGGGTTTGGTGACCGGCTTGGGTTCTTCGGTCTTGGTGGCGGCTTTTTTCGGCTTTGGCGCAACGGTGGTCACCGCCGCCTTGGGTGCGGTCTCCTGCACCTCGGGCTTGGCCGCGGGCGGAGGGGTGACCTTCTGCACCTTGTTGTCCTGGAAGGGCGCGACCTCTGTGGTCTTGGGGATGGCCTTCTTATCCAGGGTGCCGCTGCCTTGCTGGTTCTCCTGGGCGAGGAAGTCGGCTTTCTCCGGCTTCTTTTCGCTTTTGAAGGTGGCGAGGGTGATTTCCAGGGTTTTACTGATTTGTTTGGGCTCGACCATCGTGAAACCGACGCCCAGCAGCAACGCCAGATGCACCAGCGCCGCCAGAAACAGGGTAAAACCGAGACGATCAGCCGCGCGCACGCCCGTATGGGCAAGTTCGGCGGGCAGATCGGATGGGAGGGTCATGGCAAAAAAACCAACATCGCGTTTTTCACAGGCCGGGCATGATAACGCAATGTTGGTTTTTAGCTTCAAGCTTCAAGTGGCAAGCGACAAACTGTTTGTCAGGCCTTTTTGGCTTGCAGCTTCTTCTCAATGGCATCCATCAGCATGCCGCCAATGTCAGTGCCGAAGGCGTTGTCGATTTCGCGGATGCAGGTCGGGCTGGTGACGTTGATTTCGGTCAGGTGCTCGCCGATCACGTCCAGGCCCACGAACAGCAGGCCTTTCTCGCGCAGGGTCGGACCGACCTGGGCGGCGATCCAGCGATCTTTCTCGCTCAGCGGACGGGCTTCGCCACGGCCTCCGGCGGCGAGGTTGCCACGGGTTTCGCCCGCGGCAGGGATGCGCGCCAGGCAGTAATCCACAGGCTCGCCGTCGATCATCAGGATGCGCTTGTCGCCATCCTTGATCGCCGGCAGGTAGGCCTGGCCCATGATCTGCTGGTTACCCAGGGCAGTCAGGGTTTCCAGAATCACCGACAGGTTCGGATCGCCGGCGCGGTGACGGAAGATCGACGTGCCACCCATGCCGTCCAGCGGCTTGAGGATCACGTCGCCGTGCTTGGCGGCGAAATCACGCAATACATCGGCGCGACGGCTGACAACGGTCGGCGGCGTGCACTGTGGAAACAGCGTGGCGAACAGCTTTTCGTTGCAGTCGCGCAGGCTCTGCGGCTTGTTGACCACCAGCACGCCGGCGGTTTCGGCCTGTTCCAGCAGATACGTGGAATAGACGAACTCCATGTCGAACGGCGGATCCTTGCGCATCAGGATCACGTCCAGGTCGCTCAGCAGGGCATCCTGCTCGGCTTCCAGTTCGAACCATTTCTCCGGGTTGGCGAATACCTTGAGCGGACGCATGCGCGCCCGGGCCTGGCCTTCGGCCTGGTAGAGGTCGCGCTGTTCCATATAGAACAGTTCCCAGCCGCGCTTCTGCGCGGCCAGCAGCATGGCCAGCGAGCTATCCTTTTTATAGGAGATGCTGGCGATAGGGTCCATGACAATCCCGACGCGAACGCTCATGGGTCTTTCCTCAAAATTTTGGGGGCATGTGATGACCTGTAGGAGCGAGCTTGCTCGCGATGCACTCGAGAACGCCGCGGGGCATCAGGTACCCAGCGTCATCGTTGGCGACCATCGCGAGCAAGCTCGCTCCTACAGAAGATCGGCGTGAAAAGTGGCGTCAGAGTGGCGCCGAGTGTGTTCCCGGTCAAGGAAAAACCGCCGCGCCGGTCGGCCGATAGATTGGCATGGGAGACTGTGCTAAAAAGGCTGCCAAGTGGTACTGGCCCTTGCGTATCAAGGGCTTCGAGCCTTCCGGTTACCGGAAATGGACAAATAGATTCGCAAAGGCGACGGCAGAGCATTTATGGAACAGCATTCCAGCGCCTTGAAGGTCATGGTGATCGACGATTCGAAAACGATTCGCCGCACCGCCGAAACGCTGCTCAAAAACGTCGGTTGTGAGGTCATTACGGCCATCGACGGCTTCGATGCGCTGGCCAAGATTGCCGATAACCATCCCGGCATCATCTTCGTCGACATCATGATGCCGCGCCTGGATGGCTATCAGACCTGCGCCCTGATCAAGAACAACAGTGCCTTCAAGTCCACGCCAGTGATTATGCTGTCGTCCAAGGACGGGCTGTTCGACAAGGCCAAGGGGCGCATCGTCGGTTCCGATCAATTTTTGACCAAGCCTTTCAGCAAGGAAGAACTGCTCAACGCGATCCAGGCCCATGTCCCGGGCTTCGCCGCCGTTTTGCCGCAGTAAGACACCTACAGTGACGCTCGGCCAACGGGCCCTGCGTCGACAAGAATGGGGAAGACCATGGCACGTATTCTGATCGTCGATGACTCGCCGACTGAAATGTACAAACTGACCGGCATGCTGGAAAAGCACGGTCATGAAGTCCTGAAAGCCGAAAACGGCGCGGACGGCGTGGCCCTGGCCCGCCTGGAAAAACCCGACGCGGTGCTGATGGACATCGTCATGCCTGGCCTGAACGGCTTCCAGGCCACCCGCCAGCTGACCAAGGACCCGGAAACCGGGCACATCCCGGTGATCATCATCACCACCAAGGATCAGGAAACCGACAAGGTCTGGGGCACTCGCCAGGGCGCGAAGGATTACCTGACCAAGCCGGTGGACGAAGAAACCCTGCTCAAAACCCTGAACAACGTGTTGAACGGTTGATCGCGCGGTCATGACCGAGTCGCTGACGGCTTTCGAGTTGCTGCTGCAGATCGACCAGCGCTGTCGCCTGCTGGCGGCAGAATTGCCGTCGCAGCCAACCGGGCAGGAACACTGGAGCGGCATCGGTTTCCGTCTGGGCGATCACTGGTACGTCGCGCCCATGAGCGAAGTCAGCGAAGTGCTGCACGAACCGCGCTTCACCCAGGTGCCGGGGGTCAGGTCCTGGGTCAAGGGCGTGGCCAACCTGCGCGGGCGCCTGCTGCCGATCATGGACCTGGGTGGTTTCCTGGGGCATGAGCTGTCCACGGCACGCCGGCAGCGACGGGTGCTGGTGGTGGAACATCAGGAAGTGTTCGCCGGGCTGATGGTCGATGAAGTCTTCGGCCTGCAGCATTTTGCCCAGGACAGCCTGGAGCCGGTGGATACGCTGGACGGCCCGATGGCGCCGTTCATTCAGGGCCGCTTCGAGCGCGAGCAGAGTTGGCAGGTGTTCAGCCCTTTTGCGCTGGCGCAGTCACAAGGGTTCATGAACATCGCGGTATAAACGCGGTTGCCTGCTTTTTGTGGGAGCGAGCCTGCTCGCGATGATGCATCTGCGACATGGGTGTCGATTGGCACCCCATCGCGAGCAGGCTCGCTCCCACAAAGGGGCAGGCCGGCGTAAAAAGGGTTAACAGGCGAAGACCGATGATAAAAGCTAAAACAGGCAAGCCAATGGAAGGGTCGCGCAGTCGTTCGCAGATCATCGCGCTGTTCATCGCGTTGATCATTTTCATCATGTTGCTGTTCGCCAACTTCGCCTACCTCAACACCCAGGCCACGTACGACAAGCAGTACATCGGACACGCCGGCGAACTGCGCGTGCTGTCCCAGCGCATTGCCAAGAACGCCACCGAAGCCGCCGCCGGCAAGGCCGCGGCGTTCAAGTTGCTCAGCGATGCGCGCAATGACTTTGCCCAGCGCTGGAGCTATCTGAAAAAAGGCGACCCCGTCACCGGCCTGCCGCCGGCGCCGCCAGCCGTGCGCCCGGAAATGCGCGCGGTGCAACTGGACTGGGAACGCCTGCTGAAAAACACCGACGCTATCCTCACCAGCGAGCAGACCGTGCTCTCGCTGCATCAGGTCGCCGCGACCCTGGCCGAAACCGTGCCGCAGTTGCAGGTCGAATACGAAAAAGTCGTGGAAATCCTCCTGCAACGGGGTGCTCCCGCGGCCCAAGTGGCGATGGCCCAGCGTCAGTCGCTTCTGGCCGAGCGCATCCTTGGCGCAGTGAACACGGTGCTGTCCGGCGATGAAAACTCCCAGCAGGCCGCCGACGCCTTCGGTCGCGATGCCGCGCGTTTCGGCCAGGTGCTCAACGGCATGCTGAACGGCAACGTGGCATTGCGGGTCAGCCAGGTCGAAGATCGCGATGCGCGGGCGCGCCTGATGGAGATTTCCGAACTGTTCGAATTCGTCTCCGGCTCCGTGGATGAGATCCTCGAAACTTCGCCCGAACTGTTCAAGGTCCGCGAGTCGGCCACCAACATTTTCAGCCTGTCGCAAACCCTGCTCGACGAAGCCTCGCACCTGGCCAGCGGTTTCGAAAACCTCGCCGGCGGGCGCGACACCGACACCATCGGCGGCTATGTGCTGGGCCTGGCGGCGCTGGCGTCGATTATCCTGATCGGCATGGTCATGGTCCGCGAAACCAACCGCCAGTTGCGGGAAACCGCCGAGAAGAACGAACGCAACCAGAACGCGATCATGCGCCTGCTCGATGAGATCGAGGACCTGGCCGACGGCGACCTGACCGTGACCGCCTCGGTGACCGAAGACTTCACCGGGACCATCGCCGACTCCATCAACTATTCCGTGGACCAACTGCGCGATCTGGTGGCGACCATCAACCTCACCGCCGGGCAGGTCGCCGCCGCCGTGCAGGAAACCCAGGCCACCGCCATGCACCTGGCCCAGGCCTCCGAACATCAGGCCCAGCAGATCAGCGAGGCCTCCACCGCGATCAACGACATGGCCGAATCCATCGATCAGGTCTCGGCCAACGCCGCCGAATCCTCGGCGGTAGCCGAGCGCTCCGTGGAAATCGCCAACAAGGGCAACGAAGTGGTGCACAACACCATCCACGGCATGGACAACATTCGCGAGCAGATCCAGGACACTGCCAAGCGCATCAAGCGCCTGGGCGAGTCGTCCCAGGAAATCGGCGACATTGTCAGCCTGATCGATGACATTGCCGATCAGACCAACATCCTGGCCCTCAACGCGGCGATCCAGGCGTCCATGGCCGGCGACGCCGGGCGCGGTTTTGCGGTGGTGGCCGACGAAGTACAGCGGTTGGCGGAACGTTCATCGGCGGCAACCCGGCAGATCGAGACGCTGGTGCGGGCGATCCAGACCGACACCAACGAAGCGGTGATTTCCATGGAGCAGACCACCACCGAAGTGGTGCGCGGCGCGCGTCTGGCGCAGGATGCCGGTGTGGCCCTGGAGGAAATCGAAGGCGTATCCAAAACCCTCGCGGCGCTGATCCAGAGCATTTCCAACGCCGCACAACAACAGACGTCGTCTGCCGGCCAGATTTCCCTGACCATGAACGTGATCCAGCAGATCACCACGCAGACGTCGTCCGGCTCCACCGCCACTGCCGAGAGCATCGGCAACCTGGCGAAAATGGCCAGCCAGCTGCGCCGTTCGGTGTCCGGTTTCACCTTGCCGGCCACCAAGGAGCCGGTGACGGACAACGCTTGAACCGCCCATGGGCGCTTGAACCTTGAATGAAGTGGGATGTGGAGTGGTTATGGGTGATCGGCACGACTATGTGGCCCTCGAATGGGTCAAGGGCGAGATTGCCGAAACGCTGAAGCAGGCTCATCACGCGATCGAAACCTTGCTTGATGACCCGCAGGCGACGCACGCCCTGAGCGATTGCCTGGCGTGCATCCATCAGGTTCACGGCAGTTTGCAGATGGTCGAGTTCTACGGCGCGGCCCTGCTCGCCGAAGAAATGGAGCATCTGATCGTCGCCCTGCAGAACGATCGCGTCAGCCATCGTGACGAAGCGCTGCACCTGATGCTCCAGGCCCTGGGGCAATTGCCGATCTACCTTGACCGGGTCCAGAGTGCGCGCCGCGATCTGCCGCTGGTGGTGCTGCCGTTGATCAACGACCTGCGCAGCGCTCGGGGCGAAAGTCTGCTCTCGGAAACCAGCCTGTTCACCCCGCAACTGCCGGATTTGCCGCCCTTGAACGCCGAGGAACTGGCGCTGCTGGAGCCGGCCGATCTGCCCAATGTGCTGCGCAAGTTGCGGCAGATGCTGCAAATGGCCCTGGCTGGTCTGCTCCGCGAGGAAGACGGCGACACCAACCTTGGCTATCTGACCAAAGTCTTTTCCCGCCTCGAAAACCTGTGTGGCAACGCGCCCCTGAGCCCGCTGTGGCAGGTTGCCTCGGCGTTGGTCGAAGGCATGCGCGACGGTGTGATCGCCAACAGCCCGGCGCTGCGCAGTCTGTTCAAGGACGCCGACAAGGAACTCAAACGCCTGCTCGAGCAGGGTATTGCCGCGATCAATCAGCCGGCGCCGCTGGAGCTGCTCAAGAGTTTGTTGTTCTACATAGCCAAGGCCGAACACCCCACCGGGCAGATGCTGACCATGAAAGAACGCTACGGATTGGATGATGCGCTGCCGGACAGCGCGATGGTCGACGAAGAGCGCGCACGCCTGGCCGGTCCCGACCGCGATGCCATGCGTTCGGTGCTCGCGGCCCTGTGCGAGGAGCTGGTGCGGGTCAAGGAGCGCCTGGACCTGTTCGTACGCAGTGACCGTCAGCACACTTCAGACCTCGACAGCCTGCTCGCGCCCCTGCGGCAGATCGCCGATACCTTGGCGGTGCTGGGTTTCGGCCAGCCGCGCAAGGTCATCATCGACCAGTTGGCGGTGGTGCTGAGCCTGGTCCAGGGCCAGCGCGCCCCCGATGACGCGACCCTGATGGACGTCGCCGGAGCCTTGCTCTACGTCGAGGCGACCCTGGCCGGCATGGTCGGCACCGTCGAGCCCGAGAGCCAGGAAGAAGACGCCCTGCCGACCACCGACCTGACGCAGATCCATCAGATCGTGATCAAGGAAGCGCGCATCTGCCTGCAACAGGCCAAGGACATGATCGTCGACTACATCGATGCCGACTGGGACCGTCAGCATTTGCAGCCGCTGCCGGCCTTGCTGACTCAGGTACGCGGCGCGCTGGCGATGATTGCGCTGAGCCGCGCGGCCAGCCTGGTGGAAACCTGCAATCACTTCATCCGCGAGCATCTGTTGCTTGAGCGGGGCCAGCCGGACTGGCAGGAACTGGACAGCCTGGCCGACGTCATCGCCAGCCTCGAGTACTACCTCGAGCGTCTCAACGACGACCCGGAAGCGCCCGGTGAACAGTTGCTCGACATCGCCGAACAAAGCCTGGCGACCCTCGGCTTCTTTCCTGATGAAGAGCCCAGTGAACAACAAGTGCCGGTGCTGGACGATGTGCTCAGCGCCAGTGAAGCGCAGTCCCTGCAATATCAGCAGGAACTGGATGCTCCGGCCATCGCCCAGACTCTGGCCGATGTATTGGCCAGCCCTGTATCGGCCCTCAATCCCCCGGCCAAGACCACGCCCGGCAGCCTGTTGCCGCCGCCCGCAGGCGAAGAGCCGGTGGACGATGAATTGCGCGAAGTGTTCCTCGAAGAAACCGACGAGGTGCTGGAAATCCTTCGCGAGTACCTGCCGCGCTGGTCGATCAACCCCGACAACCGCTCGGCTCTGAGCGAATTGCGCCGCGCCTTCCATACTCTGAAGGGCAGCGGTCGGATGGTTCGTGCGCTGGTGATCGGCGAGCTGGCCTGGGCGGTGGAAAACCTGCTCAACCGGGTACTCGAAGGCAGCGTCGAGCCGGGCGCCACGGTGCAGCAACTGATCGGCGATGTACTGAATGTGTTGCCGGAATTGGTCGCCGAATACGCCGCCCATGCCCAGCGTCAGCGCAGCGATGTCGATCAGATGGCCGCCCGCGCCCATGCGCTGGCCAAGGGCGATGAGCCATTGTCCGATGAGGACACGCAAGACGTCTCGGCCCTCGATCCGCTGCTGCTGGAGATCTTCCGCAAAGAAGCGGAAACGCATTTGAGCGCGATTAATCGCTTCCTCGACGAAGCCGCCGAGCATGTGCCGTTGCAGGCCAGCGATGCCTTGCTGCGGGCATTGCACACGCTTAAGGGCAGCGCTTCGATGGCCGGTGTCTTGCCGATCGTCGAGCTGGCCGTGCCACTGGAGCAACTGGCCCGCGAGTACAAGGCCCACCAGATCGCCCTGGATCTGGATGAAGTCGAAGTGCTGCTGGAAGCCGAAGGCTTGTTCCTCCTCGGTTTGCGTCAGCTCAAGAGGGATCCGCTGGCGGAGATTCCCCACGCCCACGAGCTGATCGAACGGGCCAGGTCGTTGCTGGCCGAACGGCTGCAAAGCCTTGAGGACGCGCCCAGCAGCAGCCCGCGGATCAAGCGTGATCCGCAGTTGATCAACAACTTCCTGGCCCAGGGCATGGACATCCTGCTGGACGCCGAAAGCCTGTTGCAGCGCTGGCAGCAGCACCCCGGCGAGCGCCAGGAACTCAGTGCGCTGCTGGACGAGTTGACCACTCTGGGCGAAGGCGCGCACCTGGCCGATCTGCACCCGGTGGATGAACTGTGCGAAGCCTTGCTCGACCTCTACGGTGCCGTGGAAGAGAGTAGCCTGGCGGTCAGCGAGGTGTTTTTCCGGGAAGCGCAAAGTGCCCACGAAGCGCTCATCGATATGCTCGACGAACTGGCGGCGGGCCAGGAAGTCAGCCCGCGCCCGGACCGTGTTCGTGCCCTGCAAGGCTTGCTCAACGAGAGCCTCGACCCGTCGGCCATGGGCCTGATTCGCAGCGACGGCAGCCGCACCCTGAGCATTCGCGAACTGGGCGACGTCACCGCCGATCTGGCACAGACCGCGACCGATGTGGCGCTGGACGACGAGATCGTTTCGATCTTCCTCGAAGAAGGTTTCGACATCATCGAGAGCTCCGGCGCGGCGCTGTCGCGCTGGCAGGCCGAGCCTTCGAACCGCCAGGAAGTGGAAACCCTGCTGCGCGACCTGCACACCCTCAAGGGAGGCGCGCGCATGGTGGAAATCACGCCGATCGGCGATCTGGCCCATGAGCTGGAATTTCTCTACGAAGGTTTGTCCACGGGCCTGCTGAAACCCTCAGGCGCATTGTTCGAGCTGCTGCAACGCAGCCACGATCGGTTGGCGCAGATGCTCGATGCGGTCCGCGCCGGAGAGCCGTTGCCACCGGCGGACAACTTGCTCGATGCGATCCGCAACTTCAGCCATCCCTCGGTTCCCGAGTTGCCGGCTGCTCAAACCCCGGCCCCCGAAACGCCGCCAGCGGTCGCGCAGCCCGTCGCGGTCAAGGCTGAAACGCCGTTGCAGCCGGCCGATCCCAATGCCGACATGGTCAAGGTCTCGGCAGAGCTGCTCGACGATCTGGTCAACCTGGCGGGCGAGACGTCGATCTTTCGCGGCCGCATCGAACAGCAGGTCAGCGATGCGCAAGTGGCGTTGAACGAGATGGAAACCACCATCGAGCGGATGCGTGATCAGCTGCGCCGCCTCGACATCGAAACCCAAGGCCGGATACTCAGCCGACAACAGGAAGCCGAGCGCCTGGGCTACGAAGAATTCGACCCGCTGGAGATGGACCGTCACTCGCAGTTGCAGCAGTTGTCGCGGGCCTTGTTCGAGTCCGCCTCCGACCTGCTCGACCTCAAGGAAACCCTCGACCGGCGCAATCAGGACGCGGAGAACCTGCTGCAACAGCAGGGCCGCATCAACACCGAATTGCAGGAAGGCCTGATGCGCACGCGCATGGTGCCGTTCGAGCGCATGCTGCCGCGCCTGAAACGTATCGTGCGCCAGGTGGCGGGCGAGCTGGGCAAGGATGTGGAATTCGTCGTCGGCAACGCCGAAGGCGAGATGGACCGCAACGTGCTCGAACGCATGGCCGCGCCGCTGGAACACATGCTGCGCAATGCCGTCGACCATGGCCTTGAGTCCGCCGAGGTGCGCGCCGCGGCGGGCAAGCCGGCGCAGGGGCGGATCACCCTCGATCTGCTGCGCGAAGGCGGCGACATGATTTTCGACATCCGCGACGACGGTGCCGGCGTGCCTATGGACGCCGTGCGGCGCAAGGCGATCAAGCGCGGCCTGATCGAAGAACACAGCGACATCAGCGACCGTGACGTGCTGCAATTCATCATGCAGCCGGGCTTTTCCACCGCCGAGAAAATCACCCAGATCTCCGGTCGCGGCGTCGGCATGGACGTGGTGCATGAAGAGGTGCGGCAGCTGGGCGGCAGCATGAGCATCGATTCGGTGCCGGGGCAGGGCGTGCATTTCCGCATTCGCCTGCCGTTCACCGTGTCGGTGAACCGGGCGCTGATGGTGCAGTGCGGCGAGGATCAATATGCGATTCCGCTGAACACCATCGACGGCATCGTCCGTGTGTTGCCCAATGAACTCGAAGGGCATTTTCGCCTTGATCCGCCGGCTTACGAATACGCCGGGCAGCGCTACGAGTTGTGCTATCTGGGCGATCTTCTGAAAACCCATCCGCGGCCGAAACTGTCGGCCCAGAGCCTGCCGTTGCCGGTGCTGCTGGTGCAGTGCAACGATCGTCATGTCGCGGTGCAGGTCGACGCCATGGCCGGCACCCGGGAGATCGTGGTCAAGAGCCTCGGCCCGCAGTTCGCGGCGGTGCAGGGGGTTTCCGGGGCGACGATTCTTGGGGATGGCCGTGTGGTGCTGATTCTCGATCTGCTGGCGCCGATCCGCGCCATGCAGGCCCACGTACCGCAACGCCCGCCGGTGCAGGACAGCGAATTCGAACCGCAGAAACCGTTGCTGGTGATGGTGGTCGACGACTCGGTCACCGTGCGCAAGGTCACCAGCCGCCTGCTCGAACGCCATGGCATGAACGTGCTGACGGCCAAGGACGGGGTCGACGCGATGATGCTGCTCGAAGAGCACATGCCGGACATCCTGTTGCTGGACATCGAAATGCCGCGCATGGACGGCTTCGAAGTGGCGACGCAGGTGCGCAACGATGAGCGCCTGCAGCACCTGCCGATCATCATGATCACCTCCCGCACCGGCCAGAAACACCGCGACAGGGCCATGGCCATCGGCGTCAACGACTACCTCGGCAAGCCGTACCAGGAATCGGTCCTGCTCGAAAGCATTGCCCTGTGGAGCAAAACCCATGCATGAGCGGCGCCTCAACCAGCGCAGCATCAACCTCACCGGGCTGCTGCTGCCGCTCGCCGACCGTAACCTGATCCTGCCCAACGTCGCGGTCGCCGAACTGATCGACTACCAGCCTGCGGCCTTCGACCTCGACACCCCGCCCTGGTATCTGGGGCGGGTCACCTGGCGCAATCGGCAGATTCCGCTGCTGAGCTTCGAATCTGCCTGCGGCAACAAAATCGTCATCGGCGACCGCGCGCGCATCGTCATTCTCAATGCACTGGGCGGGCGGCCGGAGCTGAAATTCATTGCGATGTTGGTTCAGGGGATTCCGCGGTCGTACAAGCTCGACAGTCAGTTGAGCTATGTGGATGTGCCGCTGTGCCGGCTGGAAAAAGCGGCGGTGCAGGTGGCGGATCAAGTGGCCCGGGTGCCGGATTTGTTGGGGATGGAGGAGTTGTTGGTGGGGGCGGGGTTGGGGGCCTGAGCTGGCTTGTGTTCCGACCTTACCGGCCTCTTCGCGGGCAAGCCTCGCTCCTACAGGATTTGTGGATGTACCCGAAAATCGCAAG